>JAZRMZ010000021.1:0-2317 GCA_045647905.1 Clostridia bacterium | reverse complement strand
GAAATTATCGGAAACGTGTTCACTGACCTTGGTTCATCGGCTATTACCATAGGAAACGCCATGCAGATGGATTTTGTTGAACCGAAGCCCATAGAGGGACCAACAAATATTATGTGGCGAAAGGGTTATACCGCATCCAATATGTATGGTGAACCTTTGGGAATATCCTGGAGAGCATTAAGCAACTACGGCTCGTATGTTGACACAAGCGATTCTGCCACAGCTCAGCAGTCTTTAACTCCGGGAAGAGGTTGGCGCAGCACGAAAAACGTTCTGGAAAAAGGAATTTATCCGTGGATAAAGATTGACCTTGACAGCGAATATTCCATTGACAGCATCAGGCTTTCCTTTGAAAACGGACAGTTGACAGGAAAGGTCAGCGATGCAGAACGCAGTAACTTTGAGGTGCTGGCGTCAAATGACAAGGATTTTGAGGAATATGAAGTTTTGGGAACTGTGACCGACCCTGCAAGCACAATCACAAACATTGAAGGCACAGACAACAAATATCGCTTTGTGATGCTCCGCAAAACTAAGCTTGAACCCTTTGCTCTCACGGGTATCTGGATTTACAGCTATGATGTGAAGCCTTCCGGTCAGCGTGGTGCCCCAACAAACATCACCATTGCAAACAACTATATTCAGCGCCCTGCAATGGTCAACACCCAAGGCTTGGGAATACTTGCGTATTATACAAAGAATATGGTAATTGAGCATAACGAAATTTATGATGCGCCATATTCGGGGATTTCCTTTGGCTGGAACTGGGAAAATCCTCAGACCACAGGCGGAGACAACAAGGTGAATTACAACCGTATTCACAACGTTATGAGGTATACCAATGACGGCGGCGGAATTTATCATCTGGGAACAGGCCCCAAGGATGAGATTGTTGGAAACTATATAAGCAGACTTGACGGAAATCAGGGCTTTGCAATGTATATGGACTCAGGCTCAACCGAGACAACATGGAAGGATAATGTGGTGCTTGAAAGCTCAACAACATCCCATTTTGCAACATATTCATATAACTGCACCATAGACGGCGTGTGGTCAGATGTGGGAGTGTTTGACAACCTGACAAATTCACTTCGTGAAGAAGAAACACACGTTGTTAAAAATGATCACATAATTGACGTTACCAACCCACCTGAAGAGGCGGCAAGGATAATGGCGAATGCGGGGCTTACCGAGGAGTTTGAATACATTCGTGAAAGAGTTCCTCAAAATGAATATCCGCTGATTAAAGGCCCTTACACACACAGTCCGTGTTTGCGTGTCTATGACGAAAAAGCGGTGAGACGTGTATCATATTTTATTGCTATGGCTGAACACATTGTGAACTCAGGTCGGTTTGGCGATTTGCCATGGCTATATGACCCTGAATTTAAGTATACATTGCAATATCATATTGACAGACTAAGAATTGCAGGCAACAGCACTGATGATATTGCGGGCGGCAGAATTGAAGAGCAGGCTGCCCTTCGTGATGAAATCGAAAGAGCATATGATTCGGTGGTGCATCCTGAATGGGAAGAAATGCTTGCAATGTGCGAAGAAAAAATAAATGGAGCAAAGACGGGCAGTGTGCTCGGAGCCTATCCTGAGAATGTATTGACGGAATTTATTCAGAAATATGAAGCCGTGAAGGCAACCAATCCTCAGACAAAGGCAGACAAATTTGTTGCAGTTCTGGAGCTTGAAGAAGCGTATGAGGCTTTGGAAAACCAAAAGTATTCAGCTGATATAACATATGTTTATGTTGAAGACGGCAAAACAGAGATTGATAAAGAGAACAAAACTGTTTGTGTGACATTGCCCCGAGGACTGGATTTGTCACAGCTTTCACCGAGTATTGAAGTCTCAGACGGTGCGGTAGCGACGCCTGACCTGTCAGCCATTGATTATAATGCTGTTATCAGCATTCCGGTTAAGAATATTGTTTTGGGACAATATGATTTCTGGACCTTGAAGATTATTGCCGAAAACCTTACGGATGAGCATTTGCGTTTATGGAATACAGATAATCCAAACACAAAAATACCGTTTTTTGATGATACGGTAACAATACAACCGTGGTTTGACGCAAACATGTATGGAAAACCCATGAATTGTAAAATTAGTTTTGATGTTTGGGCAGAACGACCTGATGCAGTTGATGGTGTTGGGTTGATCTTCGGAAGCTATACGGCTGATTTGGAACGTAACGGTTTGTATGAAAAAAATACATATTATGAATTAAATATCAAGAATCAAACTGCTGAGTTATTTAAGGTGTCGGCAGGTGTAAGAAGCAATTATGCCACAATAGACAATT
>JAZRMZ010000020.1:0-4108 GCA_045647905.1 Clostridia bacterium | reverse complement strand
CCATATACGAAGAGGATGAGAAATATATAATGGAGCCGTATAAAGTATATAACGTAAAGAAAGGGCTTTGGCATCATGTTGTTTTGTCAGAGGATGCAGAGGTTCTTGTGGTGGAAAACAGCAATACCGCCAGAGAAAATTCGGAAAGAAGGTTGGTAAAATGACAGCTGAATTTATAAAACAAAAAGCAAAAGAGCTTGGTGCAACAGTTTGCAGAATCGGCAGAGTATATGACGAGGAGAATCCCCAAAGAGACCCTAAAATGATTCTGCCCAATGCAAAAGCAATAATCGGCTTTGGGTTTGCGGTGCCAAAGGGTCTTTATATGGCAATGGACAGAGGAACACAGTATTATACATACACAACATTAGGAGTAAAATACCTTGATGAGGAAATGGCGGAGATTTTTCTTCTTAAAATCGGCGGTATGATTGAAAACGAAGGTTATGATGCCTGCCTCCAAAAGGCAATTCCCAACCTCAAGATAAAGGGTGACAAAACAACCAATCCCGAAGTGTTTGACACATATGAGCTTATTCATGCTGAAGCGGTTGAAGAAGGGAAGCCCGTACCTGATGTTATTATTGACTTCGGTAAGGCTGCAAAGGCTTGCGGACTTGGTGAAATGGGTTTGAATGGCAAAATTATTAACAAGAAATACGGTCCTTTTATGAGATATTGCTTTATTATAACGGATATGCCTCTTGAATTTGATGAACCTCTGGAGGAAAATGTTTGTGATAAATGTGGTGCGTGCATTGAAGCGTGTCCCGGCAAGGCAATAAGCATGGAGGGTTTGGATACATGGCAATGCAGTGTTTACTATAAAGGTGCGCATAAATCAAATCCGTTTATTACAGAGGAATTTTTGAAAGATAATCCTGAACGGGAAGCGATTCTGAACGGAGAAAAGCGTTTTAATGCAGAATCGGCACGTGAGATTTACAGAGAGATGGATTTTCTGCCCAACACACAGTGGGGATATGCACCATGCTTGTGCGGAAGAAAATGTGACGTTGCTTGCTATAAGCATCTGAAAGGAGAACTGTAATTTTATGAGAAACAAAATTATTGAGCTTGCAAAAGCAAACGGTGCGGATATTGTGGGCTTTGCGCCAAGCAGCCGTTTTGAAAATGATAATCCAATCTTTAAAATTATGCCCGAAACAAAGACGGTTATAGGTCTTGCTTTTCGTGTTCTTCGTGGTATTTACAGAGGAATTGAGGAAGGCAGTACATATTATCAGTACACAACCATGGCAGTTGAAAATATGGAAGAAACAGTTATGCCCATGGCACAGCTCAAAGTGGCTATGATGATTGAAGAGGAAGGGTTTATTGCTCTCCCGCAACGTCGTCATCAACAGATTATGACTGAAGAAAACAGTACAAATCCCGAAGTTGCATATGATGCGGTGTATAGAGGCAGAACAGCTGAAGTTCAGATGGATTTTCTTGACGCTGCCGTAAAATGCGGCCTTGGTGAAAAGAGCTTTCACAATGCGCTTCTTACCGATGAATTCGGACCGATGGTAAGATACTGTTTTATACTTACTGATGCAGAGCTTGAAGAAAGTGATATTGTTGAGCCTCATCTTTGTGACAAGTGCGGAAGGTGCAAGGAGGCGTGTCCGGGCAAAGCTATTGATAAAGACGGAAATGTGGATTTATGGCAGTGCACGGTTTATTATAACGGAGCGAATGGTACAAAAAATCCGTTCATGCCACCTGATGCTTTTGCGGACTTTGATAACCGTATTGAGATAATTGCAGGTGAGGCAAAGGTTACACCTGAAACGGCAAGAAAAATTCTTGATAATACATATTTTTATCCGCCGGCACAGCATGCATATCAGTGCTCTATTTGCGGACGTGCCTGTGATGTGGCATGTTATATTCATTTAGAGGAAAAAGGAATCCTGACAAAGAGCTTTAAAACACCTTTTAGAAAAAGAGAGGCGTGGAAATATGATGTGGACAGCTTCAGATAATGCAGGAAAGAAATATAATGTTTCGGTAAACGGCGATGTATATACCGTAAAAAGAACAGATATTTCCGAGGATCTTGAATATATTGATCTTATAGATGAATCTTTTTTTGCCCAAAAGGGGGAAAGTGGATATTATGTAATTGCAGATTTTGACAAAAAGGGAGGCAGGCTTTGTTTCTTCAATGAAAAGCCGGATAATGAACGGATTTTCAAGCAGGATCTTATGCCTTTGTTTGGTGTAAAAAAAGACGGCAATTGTACACTTGTGATTGTTGAGGGATTTAAATATGAATTCAGTATTGTTGTGGGCGTAAAAGACGGGAAGTATTATATTCATCCGAGATTTTACTTGAACGGAAACGTGCCCTATGAAGATATTTGCATTAAGCTGATAAGTTTGGAAAGTGATGCTACTTATAGCGATATGGCGATAGCGTATAGAAATTATCAGTTGGAAAAAGGAGTTTGCAGCCCCCTTGCTGAAAGGATAAAAGAACGTGAAACTTTAGCGTATGCAGTTGAGGCTCCTGAAATCCGTATAAGAATGGGTTGGAAACCTGCTCCTTCACCTGTATTTGAGCAAACCGTTGAAAATGAGCCTGAAATGAAGGTTGCCTGCACTTTTGATAGAGTCTGCGATTTGATTGATGAACTAAAAGCGCAAGGCGTAGACAAAGCTCAGATTTGTCTTGTTGGCTGGAACAAAAGCGGTCATGACGGAAGATGGCCGCAAATCTTTCCGGTGGAAGAAAAGTTTGGCGGCGAAAAAGGACTCAGACACTTGATTTCTTATGCTCAGAAAAATGGTTATCAGATTGTATGTCATACAAATAGTACGGATTGTTACAGAATTGCCGATACCTTTTGTGAGGATATTGTAGCCAAGAACGAAGATGGTTCGCTCAGCGTGAATAAATTTGCGTGGAGTGGTGGAAGAATGTATGACCTTTGCCCTGTCAAAGCACTGGAATATGCAAAAAACTATCTGCCCAAGGTGAAGGAATTGGGATTTTGCGGTCTGCATTATATTGATGTAATGACGGTTATACCCCTCAGGTGGTGTTATGACAAAAACCACCCCGTAAATTCAAAGCAAACGTTAGAGATTTATAAAGAGATAATGAATAACTGTCATAAATTGTTTGGAGGCTTTGCATCAGAGGGGTGTTTTGATTTTGCGTCAGAATATCTTGACTACGGATTGTATGTATCATGGCCTGCTGTAGATGATGTAATGGCGGATAAGCTTATTCCTCTTTGGCAAATAGCGTATCATGGAATAATTCTCTATAATTCAACAACCGACACGGTCAATTATCCCATAAAGAATTTCAAAAATCACTTGACCGTTGTGGAAGAGGGTTCAAGACCTTCGTTTTATATCTATTCCAAGTTTCTGGAGGGCAGTAATAACGATGATTGGTTGGGAAAGGAAGATTTGATTATAGATACAGACGAGCAGTTGAAGTTCAGCGTATCAAAAATAAAAGAAGCTTATGAGGAATATAAAACACTCAGGCATCTTCAAACTGAATTTATTGTAAATCACAGGGAAATCGGTGAAAATGTATTTGAGGTAACTTATTCAGACAAAACAACAGTAAGGGTTGATTACAACAATAATAAATACAGCATCTGTAAGTAAAGCAAAATGAGGGGCATTAAAATGCCCCTCAGACCGCTGAACTTCACTTTGTCAGAGGTCTTTTAGGTGTGGAAATAAACTCCCGGTTTTACTGGGGGAAGATAAAAACTTTGGTATATACAATTCTGTAAACTTAAAATTATAAGTTCTTTTAAAAACATATACATTGAAATACGAATGAAAGCACCATTCCCTGAAAAGAGTTATATGGATGAATTTGTTATGATATACGAGGAAGCATCAGCCTGACAAATCACAGGCACGAAAAAAGCTTACAGTTAAAATCCTGTAAGCTTTTTGTCGGTGGTGCAGCGAGTGATGTTAAATCCGAACGAGACTATCCCAAATTTTGTGTAAAGTCTATACAAAACCTCCAAGATGATATATAATAAAAATATCATTTTGGAGGTTTTTAATATGCCAAGGTACAAATTAAGTCCCGAAGAACGGGCAGCAGAAAAGGAAAGAAAAG
>JAZRMZ010000019.1:0-26839 GCA_045647905.1 Clostridia bacterium | reverse complement strand
TGCAGAATTCGTGTAACCCTGCTTTTATAAATATCGGAGCCAAGGTTGGCAGGGAGAACTTTGTGAAGTATATGAAGGGCTTTGGGTTCCGTGACACAACCGGAATTGAGCTTCCGGGCGAAACAAACGGAATTTTTCACGATGTTTCAAACTTCAAGGAAATTGACCTTGCAATTTCGTCCTTCGGGCAGAGCTTTAATGTTACTCCGCTTCAGATTGTGACAATGGTTTCTGCAATTGCCAACGGCGGAGAGCTTATGCAGCCGCATCTTGTGAAACAGTTGGTGGACAAAAACGGAAATGTTGTTCAGGAATTTGCACCCAAGGTTGTGCGTCGGGTTGTTTCAAAGGAAACAAGTGCTCAGATGTGCGAAATCCTTGAATCGGTTGTTTCGGTGGGCGGTGGTAAGAATGCTTATCTTGCGGGATACCGTATTGCAGGAAAAACAGGAACCTCCGAAAAACAGCCCAGAGGAAATCAGAAATATGTTGCTTCATTCATTGGCTTTGCACCTGCGGATGACCCTGAAATTGTCTGCCTTGTGATACTTGACCAGCCTCCTGTTGGCGCTCCTTATTACGGCGGTGTTATTGCGGCACCGGTTGTTAAGAATATTCTTGAGGAGTGTTTGCAGTATCTGGGTGTTGAACCTCAGTACAGCGCAGACGAAACCGAGTTGATGGATATAACTGTTCCTGATATAACAGGAAAGACCAAAGAGGAAGCTGAAAAGATTCTTGCAGAGCTTAGCCTGAACATAACGGTTAAGGGTTCGGGGGATATTATTCTGGATCAGGTTCCAAAGGCTTTTTCAAAACTTGCACGAAAATCAAAAATTGTGGCGTATACCGAAGGTGTTGAAAGCTCCTTGTCTGTTGAAGTGCCTAATGTTGTGGGATTGTCGGCAACGGAGGCAAACCGTGCGCTGACCGATGCCGGGTTGAATGTGAGAATAAAAGGGCTTTCGGACGGAGCGGGAGTTGCAATGTGTTCGGGACAGTCGCCCGGTGACGGAACGAAGGTTGAACCGGGAACAATTATAACAATAGATTTTGCTTATTCAGGCGTAAGGGACTAATTTGGTTTTTCAGACTTAGGTTTTGTGCTTTGCGAACAGAGAAAGGAATGGTTATAAATTATGAAATTGTCGGATTTATTGGCAGGCGTTGAAATTTTGGAGGTTGCCGGTAATGTTGATACAAAAATATCGGGAATTGCATTCAATTCAAAAGAGGTGAAGCCCGGTGATGTTTTTGTTTGCATAGTGGGCTTCAAAAGTGACGGCCACGATTACGTTCAGGATGCTCTTGAAAAGGGTGCTGTTGCGATTATTGCTCAAAAGCCTTTGGAGGGAGTTGCCGCAACAACCGTTGTGGTTCCAAACACAAGATATGCACTTTCGTGCGTGGCTGCGGCATTTTATGATTATCCTTATAAAAAATTCAAACTTTTTGGCGTTACGGGAACAAACGGAAAAACAACAACGACCTATCTTGTGAAATCCATACTTGAAAACAAAGGTCAGCTGGTTGGTTTGATTGGAACAAATCAGAATATGATTGGCGAAACGGTTATTCCCACAAAGCACACAACCCCTGATGCACTTGAACTTATGAGATTGTTTGACCGTATGGTGAAAGCGGGCGTTGATGCTGTTGTTATGGAAGTTTCGTCACATTCACTTGCTTTGGACAGAGTTGCTTCATGCGAGTTTGAAATCGGCGCTTTCACAAATCTCACTCAGGATCATCTTGATTTTCACGAAACTATGGAGAATTATGTTCTTGCCAAGGCGGAACTGTTCAAAAAATGTAATGTGGGCGTTCTGAATGCGGATGACGATGCCTTTGACACTCTGACAAAGGATTGCTCCTGTCGGGTGATGTCATACAGCACAAAGAAGGATGCGGATTTGCGTGCAAGCAACATTGAATACCGTGCAAATGGTGTTGAGTTTGACCTTTCGTATGAAGGAGAAACCGAAAGAATTAAGTTGTCTATTCCCGGCGGATTTTCGGTTTATAATGCTCTTACGGCGGCAGGTTGTTGTCTTGCAAACGGTTTTTCGCTGAAAGATATTGCTGAGGGATTAAAGCAGGCAAAAGGAGTCAAGGGCAGAATTGAGGTTGTTGAAACCAATACGGATTATACGGTTATAATTGACTATGCTCACACCCCTGACGGATTGCTGAACATTCTGAAGGCGATTCGGGGATTTGCAAAGGGTCGAATTGTGACTTTGTTTGGTTGCGGCGGCGACCGTGACAAAACAAAGCGGCCGCAGATGGGAAAGATTGCAGGTGAGCTTTCTGATTTTTGCATAGTGACAAGTGACAATCCAAGAAGCGAGGAACCCAAGGCTATTATTGAAGATATTCTGGTTGGACTCAGCGAAACGGACTGCCGTTATGCTGTTGTTGAAAACAGATTTGAAGCCATTGAATTTGCCCTTGACAATGCAAAGGCTGATGATATTATTCTTCTGGCAGGCAAGGGACATGAACCCTATCAGATTCTGAAGGACAGGACAATTGTGTTTGACGAAAGAGAAATTGTTCTCAAGTTGATTGATGTATCCGAAAATTAAGGGAGGAATATATTTTGGAGAGAATATTAACCTTAAAGCAGATTGCAGAGGCTTGCTGCGGTGTTTTGGAACATTGTGACGGGAATTTTGCAGTTTCGGAGATTCTGACGGACAGCCGAAAGATTTGTGAAGGTGCTTTGTTTGTTGCTCTCAGGGGCGAAAAGTTTGACGGACACGACTTTGTTGAAAGCACCTTTGAAAAAGGTGCGGCGGCTTGCGTTGTGGATAAAGAATTTCGTAATACAAGCGAGAATGCGGTTATTGTTGTTGAGGATACATACAAGGCTTTGCGTGATATTGCCACGTATTACAGAAACAGGTTTGAGATTCCTTCTGTTGCAATTACGGGCAGTGTGGGAAAGACCAGCACAAAGGATATGGTTTCATGTGTTCTTGCAAATCAGTACAATGTGTTGAAAACCGAAGGGAATTTTAACAATGAAATCGGACTTCCGTTGACAGCGTTCAGACTGGACAGCTCGGTTGATATTGCGGTTTTTGAAATGGGAATGAGCGGTTTTGGCGAAATTTCAAGGCTTACGCATATTGCATCTCCCGAAACGGCAATAATTACAAATATCGGGATGTCGCACATTGAGCATCTGGGCTCCCAGGAGAATATTCTGAAAGCAAAGCTTGAAATTATTGAAGATATGCCACATGGCGACGGAACGGTTATTCTGAACGGCGACGATCTGTTTTTGCAGACGGTTGTGGGCACGTTGAAGTATGAAACTCTGACCTATGGAATTGAAAATGAGAAATGCGACGTTGTTGCAACCAACATCAGAAAGAATTCCGAAGGAACTGTTTTTGATGTGAAGATTGAAGGCGTGAGTTACAGGGTTTGTGTCAATGTTCCGGGTGTTCATCACGTATACAATGCCCTGGCGGCAATTCTCACGGGCTTGAAGTATAATATGACCGTGGCGGCGATTGTTGACGGAATAAGCAAGTTTCAACCTCAGGGGATGAGACAGAATATTGAAAAACTGAACAGATTTGTTATAATCAAGGATTGCTATAATGCAAGCCCCACATCAATGAAGTCGGGACTTGAGGTTTTGAGTGTGGCGCTTCCTTTGGATAATGAGCAGCCTTGCCGAAGGGTTGCCGTTCTTGCGGATATGCTTGAACTGGGTGATTATTCGGAAAAAGCCCATTATGATGTGGGAGCCATGGTTGCGGAGTATAACGTGGGCTGTTTTGTTGCAATTGGCCCACATTGCCATGTTATGGCGCAAGGTGCTGCAGAAAACGGTATGGATGATGCAATGATATATACCTTTGAAAATAACAAGTCGGCAAAAGAGAAGATTATGGATATTCTGAAAGCAAATGATGTGATTTTGTTTAAGGGTTCAAGAGGAATGAAGCTTGAAGAGGTTGCTGATTTTGTTAAGGAAATGGATTTGGAATAAAATTTTGAAAGCACAGAGGCGGAGAGAAAAATGTTAAAGATAGTTATTGTAATTTCAATTGCTTTTTTGGTTGCTGCTGCAAACGGGATTTTTTTGATTCCCCTTTTGCATAAGCTGAAATTCGGTCAGGAAATCAGAGAGGAAGGCCCAAAGTGGCACAAGGCAAAATCAGGAACTCCCACAATGGGCGGCTTCATATTCATCATCGCACTTTTGGTTGCGGTTATTGTTGGAGTGTTTGTTTTTGGCATTTATAAGGATTTGCAACTGCTCAAAAGCGTTATGGTTATAACTCTGGCGGCTGTTGGCTTTGGTGCAATAGGCTTTGTTGATGACTACATAAAGGTTATTCTCAAAAGAAACCTTGGACTCAAAGCCGGTCAGAAGTTTTCGCTTCAGTTTCTTGTTGCTCTTTTGTTCGGTGTCTGGCTTGTCAGCGGCGGAATCATTGACACAACCGTAAACATTCCTTTTTTTGGAATTGCGGTAACCTTGCCGTATTTTGTGTATATTCCATTTATTATTCTGGTTATGCTTGCCGCAGTGAACAGCGTTAATCTGACAGACGGACTTGACGGTCTGGCCGGAACAATAACATTGGTTGTCAGCATTTTTTATTGCCTGATTTCAAAAAGGGTTGAAAGTGCGGCGGTTGTGCTCATAAGCTCGGCATTGATTGGAGGGCTTCTGGGATTTTTGATTTACAACAAGTATCCTGCAAAGGTGTTTATGGGGGATACGGGCTCACTTTTTCTTGGCGGTGCGGTTGCCGCAATGGCAATATATATGAAGAATCCATTGCTGCTCCTGCTTGTTGGATTTGTTTATGTGGCAGAAGCTATGTCGGTTATTCTTCAGGTTGCATGGTTCAAGAAGACGGGAAAAAGAATTTTCAAAATGAGTCCCATTCATCATCATTTTGAAATGTGCGGCTGGAGTGAGAAAAAGATTGTTGCGGTATTTTCTGCCGTGACTGCCTTGCTTTGTGTTGCGGGGTATTTTGCGTAAATCTAATTGGATTGAATAAAATTTTTCAGGAAAGGTTGTCCGTACATTATGAAACGGGAACTCAGAAAAAAAATGGTGCGCAGGACAAAAACCGGGGGTAACGGTGCGTTGGGGAAAAGACTTAAAGGAGTTATGGACTCAACAAAAGGCGTTGATATACAGTTTTTGGTTGCGGTTTATATTTTGCTTGCTTTTGGATTGCTTATGGTTCTCAGTGCCAGCAGTCCTATTGCTTATGCAAGCAAATCCACAAACCATGACAGCTTTTTTTACTTCAAAAAGCAATTGTTGTGGGCGATTTTTGGAAGCATAGGTATGTTTATAACGGCAAATTTTGATTATAATAAGCTCAAACGTCTGGCGTTTCCTGTGCTGGTGGTCAGTGTTTTGCTGTTGCTCCTTGTGCTTATCCCCGGAATCGGTCGTAAGATTAATGATGCAAGACGTTGGATTTATATCGGCCCAATAAACTTTCAGCCCTCGGAAGTTGCAAAAATTGCGGTTATTGTGTTTATGGCGTACAGCTTGTCGAAGAATTATAAGGAACTGAATAATTTCAGTATATTTTTGATGTACATAGCCATTATAGGGATTATTGCAGGCATAATAATGATGGAACCACATTTCAGCTGTACTATGCTTATTGTATCAACGGCGGTTATTATGCTTTTTGTTGCCGGTGCAAAGATAAAGCATTTTTTGGTTCTTGGGTTAGCGGCGGTGCCGGTGTTGGTTTTTGCAATTGTTCAGGCTCCGTACAGACTTGCACGTGTTACCACATTTCTTGACCCCTTTGCGGATATTCAGGGTGAGGGATGGCAGATTGTTCAGTCCCTTTATGCAATCGGTTCGGGCGGAATATTCGGTGCGGGAATTGGTCAGAGCCGTCAGAAGTTCATGAATATTCCCGAACCCCAGAATGACTTTATTTTTTCCATTCTTGCGGAGGAATTTGGTCTTCTTGGAGCAATTCTTGTTTCGCTGATGTTTATTTTCCTTATTGCAAGGGGCGTGAAGATTGCACTCAAAGCGCCTGATTTGTTTGGGGCGCTTCTTACAACAGGTATAATCACCATGATTGCCATTCAGGCACTTGTTAATATTGCAGTTGTAACTTCGTCGATTCCCGTTACGGGTATGCCGTTGCCATTCTTCAGCTACGGCGGAACGGCACTTGCCATTACCATGGCGGAGATGGGGATTGTTCTGAATGTTTCACGGCATAGCAAATCGTAAAGTAAAATAAAAATTTTCCGAAATGAGGGAAGGTGTTCTCTGTGAGAATATTGTTTGCCGGCGGCGGTACGGCGGGGCATATTAATCCTGCTGTGGCTGTTGCCAATCATATAAAGGAAAAAGAGCCCCACAGCAGCTTCTTGTTTGTGGGTACTGAAAGCGGAATGGAAAGCACGCTGATTCCGAAACAGGGCTATGATATAAAGTTTATAAAGATTCATGGGTTCAGACGCAAGCTGAGCTTGCATAATGTCAAAACCGTACTGGAGATTTTTGACGGTATAAGAAAAACAAAGAAGATTATAAAAGAGTTCAAACCCGATGTGGTGGTTGGAACGGGTGGCTATGTAACAGGTCCGGTGCTTTATGCTGCAACAAAAATGAAGTTGCCGACTCTTGTTCATGAGGCAAACGCTTTTCCGGGAGTGACAATCAGAATTCTTTCAAAATACGTTGATGTTGTTGCATTGAGCATGGCAGAAGCGGAAAGGTTTGTTCCAAAGTCCCGGAGAATTGAAGTGACGGGAAATCCCGTGAGACCGTCCATTCTTGCAATCAATCAGACCATTGCAAAGAAAAAACTGGGGCTGGACGACCGAAAGGTTATACTGATTTTCGGGGGCAGTCTTGGCGCAGAAAAAATAAATGCCACGGCGGTTGAGTGGATTTCGGAAATTGCAAGGGACAAAAAATATCAGATTATAATGTCCACGGGAAAAAATAATCAGTACAAAACCGTTATGGAGATGTTTGGGAAAAACGGAGTTGATTTGGGAAATTACCCCGAAATTTCGGTTTCGGAATATATATATGATATGGATCTTGCATTGAATGCGGCTGATTTGGTTATTGCACGTTCGGGAGGGTCGGTGAGTGAAATGACGGCTTTGGGAAAGGCTGCAATTCTGATTCCGTCTCCTTATGTTGCGGGAAATCATCAGGAGCATAATGCAAGAGCGGTTGAAAAGTCGGGAGGCGCTGTTGTTATCAGCGAGAAGGAACTGTCAAAGGATAAAATTGCAGATTCTGTTGAGCACATTCTGAATAATGCAGGTGTTCTTGAAAGGATGAGCAAAGGTTCAAAAAGTATAGGTATTCCCGATGCCGCTGACAGAATTTATCGAATACTGAAAGAGCTTGTAAAAAAATAAATTTGCAAATTGACGTAACACCTTTTTGAAAACAACATAGTATGTTGTAAGAATGAATGATTAATTGTCGGAGGTGTTACGGTGGGTAAAATTTCGATTTGCGGAGGACGAAAGTTGTGCGGCGAGGTTGATGTTCAGGGGTCCAAAAATGCGGCTCTGCCCATCCTTGCCGCAAGTGTTTTATGTTCGGAAGAGTGTGTTATCGGCAACTGTCCCGATCTTGCGGATACAAGGGCGGCACTTGAAATAATCGGTCAGCTTGGCGGAAAAACAAAATATGCGGAGCATACGGCTGTTGTTGATGCAGGAAATATACATAAGAATGAAATTTCAAATGAACTGATGTCAAGTATGAGGTCTTCGGTGCTGTTTCTTGGGCCTTTGGTTTCACGGATGGGTCGTGCAACAATTTCGTATCCGGGAGGATGCGCAATCGGGCTCAGACCAATTGATTTGCATTTGAAGGCTTTTCGTGAGCTTGGGGTTGAAATTGAAGAAACGGGCGGCTGTATTTATTGCCGATGCGACAAAGTTGTTCCGGGGATGGTTAATCTTTTGTTTCCCAGCGTGGGGGCAACGGAGAACATTATGATGCTTTCTGCGGTGTCTCAGGGCGAGACTGTTATTACAAATGCGGCACGTGAGCCTGAAATTGTTGACCTTCAGAATTTTCTGAATGCAATGGGCGCAAAAATTTCCGGTGCAGGAAGTGAAATAATTCGCATAATAGGTGTTGAAAAATTACGAAAAGTGGAGTATAATATAATCGCAGACAGGATTTTTGCAACAACCTGCGCCTGTGCGGTTGCTTGTTGCGGCGGAGATATTGTTCTGAAAAATGCCAATGCCGAGCATTTGCGGCTTGTTTTGTCTATGCTGAAGGATTCGGGCTGTGAAATAAATGCAGGCAAAGAGAGGGTGCGGATTCAATGTTCCGAGCGGTTGAAGGGTCTTGGAAAAATTATAACATCACCCTATCCGGGGTTTCCGACAGATGCCCAGGCACTTTTTATGGCTTCTTTTGCAACGGCAGAAGGAACAACTGTTTTTGTGGAGAATATATTTGAGAGCAGGTATAAGCACGTGTCGGAGCTTATGAAGATGGGTGCGGATATAATTGTTGACGGAAGGCTGGCTGCTGTGACGGGCTGTAATTATATTCAGGGCGCAAAAATAACCGCAGGTGACCTGCGTGGAGGAGCGGCACTTGTGATTGCGGGTTTGTCTGCCATCGGAGATACGGAAATAAGCGGTGTTGAACATATTGACAGAGGTTATGAATCTGTTGAGAATGTTTTTTCGGAACTTGGTGCAATGATTAAGAGAAAATGAAAAGGAGGAGCGTATGGAAAAACGTACAAATGATGAATATTCCGAGCAGCTGGAGCGGAATAAGCGGATTATGATGAAAAAACGGAAAAGAATGCGTGCAAAACGCAGATTTGTAATTTTTATGTTTTTGCTTATCTGTGCAGGAATAATTATAACGGCACTTAAAGCTCCTTTTTTTAACATAGGCGAAATTGTTTGCAGCGGAGAAGTGAGCCTCACGGAAGAGCAGGTTTTGAAGACGGCAGGGATTAATACGGGGCAGAATATTTTCAGCACCGGAGTGCGCAGGGCGGAGGAAAAGCTGACCGAAAACCCTGAAATTGCAAAAGCTGCGGTGCGGAGAGTTTTTCCCAATAAAATCAAGATTGAAATCAAGGAAGCTGTCCCCGTTGCGTATGTGGTTTTTGATTCGGAATATCTGATGATTGACGGCGGCGGCAATATAATAAAACTTGCGGAGTCTGCCGAGGATGAGAGATTGAAAAATCTGATTCACGTTGAGGGAATAGAGATTGTTTCCGGCACTGCGGGAAAAAAGATTGCTTCAAATGAGGATATCAGAGCCAAGGAGCTTTATAAATGTCTTGACATAATGCAAACTCTCGGTATGCGTGAAAAAGTTAATTATATTGATTTTGCGGATTTGTCGGACATAAAAATTGACTACGAAAACAGGATTTATATGCTTTTGGGAAGTTATGACAAGCTTGAATATAAGCTCAAGTTTGTGAAAAAGGTGATTGATGAAAAGCTTTCGGAGCAGGAAAAAGCCAAGTTTGATTTCAGAAGCGAAAAATTACACGTCGGTCCCCGTGAAGTGCTGGAAGTAATCGAAGACGAAGAAGAAAAGCCCGGGGACGATGAACAAAAGGAAGAGCCTCAGAAAGAGGTTGACGAAAATCAGGAAAGTTCGGATTCAGCACAAGAATCTGCTTAAAATTTGAAAAGAAGGAAAATGGAAATGAATAAAAAGCAAAAGATGCAAATCAAAATCACGGTGTCGATAATGATTTTCACTCTCGTTACATTGGTGACATGGCAGATTAAGGGTGTTAAAATGACAAACGAGGTTGAAACTCAATTGTCCAAGCGTGTTGACGTTTTGCAGCAGGAATACAAAACAGAACTTGAAAAAAATGAGGATTTGCTGGAACAGATTTCGGTTTTGCAGAATGATATTGCAAGATACAGAAATCAGATAACCGAAGAGGGCGGTGCAACAAAGCTGTTGCAGGAGGACTTGAAACGTGCCGAAACCATGGCCGGATTGTCTGATGTTGTGGGCAACGGAATTGTTGTAACACTTAGCGACGGACAAAATGCCCAGCTTCCTGAAGGGATTGTTGATGATGGCTACGGAATTGTTCACGATACTGTCATTCTTTCATTGCTCAATGAGGTGCGTGCGGCAGGGGCAGAGGCGATTTCGGTCAACGATGAACGTGTTCTTGCAACAACTGAGATTCGCTGTGCGGGTCCCACAATCAGCATAAACAACGTCAAAAAGGCGGCACCCTTTGAAATAAAAATTATCGGCGACCCCGAAACTCTGGAAAATGCATTAAAAATGCCGGGCGGCGTGACTGAGCAGGCGGTTTATTACGGAATTGATATGTCAATAAAGAAAAGTACCGCTGTGCTCATTGGAAAACACGTGGGTATGGTTTCGTTTAAATATGCACAAAGTGTTGAATCGGAGGTGGAGGAATAATGTTGTTTGTTATTGCCGGTATACTCGGCGTTGTTTGCGGACTGTACATTCCGTACAATCTGGGTAATGCCAGTCTTCCTTATGTTGCAATTGCAATCCTTGCGGCGATGGATTCCATTTTTGGGGCTTTGCTTGCTTATTTCAACAAACGGTTTAACATGAGCACGTTTATGATTGGACTTTTTTCAAATGCGATTCTGGCTGTTGTCCTTGCATATATCGGAAACCTTCTGGGACTTTCATTATACTTTGCGGTTATCATTGTTTTTGGTGTGCGGATTTTCAATAACATGGCGGCAATCCGCAGGTTGACTCTTGATAAGTATTTTGAGAAAAAGGCAAAGGAAAAGGAACGGATTGAGAGACTTGCACTGGTTGAGGCAAGTGAGGATGATAAGGAAAATCAAAGGGCAGAGACTGATGAAAATGACAAAAAAACAGACTCAACCGATGCTGATGATAATGCGGAAAAGCAAGCTGCAGATTTGTGATTTGTGAATAATATGAATGATACCGTCAGATTTTGTCGGTATCATTTTGTCGCTACCGGATTTTTTTAAAAAAAAGTGCAAAGAATTCCATTAAAATAGAATCTTTCTCTTGACAGAATCAAAATAAAATGCTAAAATGAAATGTAAATGTGGAAAAGTGACTATTTGTAATGAGTCATAATGGCTTTTACATATTGATGATAAATTTGTATGAGCAAAAACAACAGTTGTTTGGGGTGCTGATGTGCGTCAGGCAATTTGCGGACAAGCTCAAAAAAAGATAGGAGGAATTATTTTGTTCGAGTTTGATACTGAAACAACGGGCCCTGCTAAAATAAGAGTCATCGGTGTTGGCGGTGCCGGTAATAATGCGGTAAACAGAATGATTGAGGCAGAAGTCAAGTGTGTTGAATTTATTTCAGTTAACACAGATATGCAGGATTTGTCTCTTTCAAAAGCTCCCCAGAAAATACAGATAGGAGCAAAGCTCACAAAAGGCCTGGGTGCCGGTGCGGTGCCTGAAATCGGTGCAAGAGCGGCAGAAGAAAGCCGTGATGAAATTGCCCTTGCAATTCAGGATGCCGATATGGTGTTTGTTACGGCAGGTATGGGCGGCGGAACAGGTACGGGTGCTGCACCTGTTGTTGCTGAGATTGCAAAGGAGCTTGGAATACTTACAATTGGTATAGTTACAAAGCCTTTCTGGTTTGAGGGGGCAACACGTGCGAAGAATGCTGCGGCAGGAATCGAAAATCTCAAAAACTGTGTTGATACTTTGGTTGTTATTCCAAACGACAAGCTTCTGGAAATTGCTGAAAACAAGACTCCTCTCACAGAGTCTTTCAAAATGGCTGACGATATTCTCAGACAGGGCGTTCAGGGAATTTCAGACCTTATTTCAAGACCAGGTCTTATCAGTCTTGACTTTGCGGATGTTAAAACAATCATGAAAAATACCGGTTATGCTCATATGGGTATTGGTAAGGCAACAGGTGAAAACCGTGCTCATGATGCTGCGTTGAAGGCAATCAACAGCCCGCTGATTGAAACAACAATTACCGGTGCAAAGGGCGTTATTCTTAATGTTACCGGTGGTAGTGATTTGGGTATTCTTGAAATCCAGACGGCTTCGGAACTTATTACTGAAGCTGCTGACAATGATGCAAACATCATTATCGGTGCAATTATTGACGAATCCTTGGGTGATGAAGTTCAGGTTACTGTTATTGCAACAGGTTTTGAAGGAAGAAATGCGTCTTCTTCGCCAAAGGCTCAGGCTTCGCCTTTTTCAAAGGATGAAGGAAAGGGAATCTTCACCGCTATGAGAGAAGGTATGCTTGAAAACAAAGCTGAAGCTGCCCCTGCAAGTGATTTTGCTCCTGCGGCAAATGAAAAGCATATTGAAAGAGCCAACCCTTTTTTTAAGGTTAGTGAAGATGACGGAATTGATGTTCCGGTTTTCCTGCGTAAAAATCAGGAATAAAACAGTTATAGTTTAAATTATGTGTTAAGTTTAGGAGGAAATAAAAATGCAAAACACATTGATAATCATCCATGTTATTATTTCAATCGTTCTTATTGCGGTTGTTTTGATGCAGCATGGAAACCAACAGGGACTTTCGGGCGCAATCGCCGGAGGGGCTGAAACATTTTTTGGTAAGAACAAAGGCAGAACAATAGATGCTGTTCTCAACAAAGCTACAACCGTTATTGCTTGTTTGTTTGTTATTTCGGCAATTGTGTTGACTTTTGCTTCAGTGAAAGACACTGCTGCTGAAGTTGAAGCTGTTCCTACTGAAGCATCTGAAGCTGTTCAGGTTGAACCTGAAGCAGTTCCTGCTGATGCAGAAGCTGTTCCCGTTGAAGCTGAAGCAGAAGAAGCTCCCGTTGAAGCTGAAGAAGCTCCTGCTGAAACAGAAGAAGCTCCTGCAGATGCAGAATAATTATTCAGTTAATTAAATCCACAAAACCGCTCCAAATTTTTGGAGCGGTTTTTGCTAAAAACAAAAAGGTTCTGTAATAAATTTTGGGGTCTGATATAAAGATTCTTTGCACGTGGCTCAGAATGACAGTTCTCTCAGTCACTTAGTGACAACTCCCTCTCGGAGGGAGCCGCAGTCATCCTGAGTGTAGCAAAGGAACTTTCCAAAGGGATTTTCCTCAACATTTGTTAAAGAACCGGCAAATAGTGTGTGATGGGAATATTTTTTGAAATCTTTGGAAAAAATACAGATACTTCAATTCTTGGGAGGCAAAGTTTTATGACGTTTATTGATTTGCTCAGCACTTATCATATTATGCCGCAATTTCCGCCCGCTGTCATGCGTCAGGCAGAGAATATTCCAACGGCTGTTTCTGCTTCGGATATGGTTGGCCGAAAAGATCTGACCGACAAGCTGATAATCACAATCGACGGTGATGATGCAAAGGATTTTGATGATGCGGTTTCAATTGAGCTTCTTGAAAACGGGAATTATTGCCTTGGTGTGCATATTGCGGATGTTACCCATTATGTGAAGGAAGGGTCACCCATAGACCGTTCCGCTTTTTCAAGGGGAACGAGCGTTTATTTGATTGATACGGTTGTGCCAATGCTGCCTTTTGAACTTTCAAATGAGCTGTGCAGCTTGAAAACCGACGAAATCAGACTTGCGGTGTCGGTGTTTATGGAGATTACCCCTCGCGGAAAAATCAGTAATTACGAAATTTGTGAAAGTGTTATAAAATCGGCAAACCGAATGACATATTCTGATGTGACAAAAATACTTGAAGGCGATGAAGAGCTTTCGGTCAGGTATTCTCATCTTGTGTCAATGCTCCACAAAATGAAACGGCTTGCCGGAATATTGAAGAAAAAGAGGATTTCGGAGGGTTCAGTTGAATTTGAAACCCATGAGTCAAAAATTCTTCTTGACAAAGACGGAAAACCCATAAGCGTTGAAAAATACCCCATTACAATTTCCAATGGAATTATTGAAGAATTTATGCTTGCCTGCAATGTGACAGTTGCAAAGCATCTTGTTGCCAAAGGGTTGCCCTGTGTTTTTAGGGTTCACGAAAGACCGGATTTGATGCGCCTTGAACGGCTGGGCGAAATTCTGCCTGTTCTTGGGGTTGATTATCCCTTCAATATGGGAATGAGCTCTATGGATTTTCAGAAAATTCTGAAAACAGTTGAAGGCTCTGAAATCTCTGAAGTGGTGAGTTATCTTCTGCTCAGAACAATGGCAAAGGCAAAATACAGTGAGGTGAATCACGGGCATTTTGGATTGGGGTTTGGCACCTACTGTCATTTTACATCTCCCATACGCCGATATTCCGATGTTGTTGTTCACAGAATTCTCAAAGAGAGCTTGAATGGCACATTGACGGAAAAAAGGATTAAGCATTTCAAGGAAGTTGCCATTGGTGCATCGGTGACGGCATCGGTGACCGAAATAAATGCCGCAGATGCAGAGCTTCAATGGAAGTCGGTGAAAAAGGCGGAATATATGTCGGAGAGGATTGGTGAAAAATGCGAAGGAATTATAACTCATATGCTGTCGTCGGGCTTTTTTGTTGAGCTTCCCAATACGGTTGAGGGCTTTGTTGCCGCAAGAACTCTGGAGGATGATGTTTATATCCTTGAGGACAACGGTGTTTCAATGGTTGGGCTGAACAAAAAGCGTATATTTACCGTTGGTGATAAGGTGAAAATAAAGGTTGCGGCGGTGGATGTTGAACGGTGTTTTGTGGATTTTGAGGTTGAGGGATTGACAAAACTTTTGCCAATGCGCAGAAAATCGAACAGAAAAATTGGCGAAAAATCTGCAATGGACAAAAAAAGTAAAAAGATTTTACGTGAAATTACCTATATTCAGAAAGAAGAAAAAAACGAACGACTTGAACTGAGAAAAAAAGCCGATTCCGAAAAGACGGTATATGAAAATGCGGTGATTGCCACATTGTTTGAGCTTATTTCACAAAGACACAAATTCAACAGAGCCGAAAAAGGCTTTGTGGGGGTAACTCTTCAGGATTTTGCGGCAATGACGGCACAGCCAGTATATAAAGCCGCAATCAGCGAAAATTCGGATTTTAATATAAAAAGCATATTGATTTCGGCTTCGGCAAATGCAAAGAATACGGTCAGAATTATCGGCGACAGCTTTGGATTTGATGTGGATACGGCTTTGGAAAATCAGGCATCGGAATTTGTCTGTGCGGCACTCCGACATCTTGATGCCTGCATGAAGTTTGATAATTTCAATTATTCAAAGCGTGAAAATGAATATTATGCAATTTCAAAAAAATCCGAAAGAAAAAAGGTGAAGGTATAGTGAAAACAGTATTGATAACGGGTGCGTCCCGTGGAATAGGCAGGGCCGCGGCAAGGAAATTTGCAAAGCAGGGCTATAACGTTGCGATTAATTATTATAAAAGCAAGAGTGCGGCAGAAACTCTTTGTGATGAAATCAGACAGAGTGGAGGCTGTGCAAATATATTCTGCGCAGATGTGGCAGACAATAACCGGGTTCAAGAAATGATTAAGGCTGTTGAGGAAAATTTTGGGGCAATTGATGTTTTGATTAACAATGCAGGCATTGCTCCAAAGCAGGGGCTTTTTACTGATTTTTCTGAGGATGATGTGAAGAGTGTTTTTGCAACAAACATTTTTGGAATGATGAATTGTGCAAGGGCGGTTATCCCCCAAATGGTCAGCCAAAAGAGCGGAAAAATAATAAATGTATCGTCAATCTGGGGGATATGCGGCGGCTCCTGTGAGGTGTTGTATTCATCGGCAAAGGCGGCGGTGATTGGTTTTACCAAATCGTTGGCAAAGGAGCTGGCACCGTCGGGGATAAATGTGAACGCTGTTGCTCCGGGTTTTATTGACACGGATATGAATTCTCATTTGTCCGAGGAGGATAAAAAACTTTTTTGTGAAGATGTTCCTCTTCAAAGAATCGGTACGGCGGAGGAGGTTGCGGAATCCTTGGTGTTTCTGGCATCAGATGCGGCTTCATACATAACCGGACAGGTTTTAACTGTTGACGGAGGATTGATTTGACAAGGGTTATATTCAGGTATGGACAAAAGGGAAAAAATATGATACAATTATAATTCAGAATTTATTCTGGTGGAGTATTGGTATTTTGAAGATGCTCCCGAAAAGCCTATGGTTAAAAGATGGGCTTTTTGTGAAGACAATGCCATTAAGTTTAGAATATATGCACAAGTGTCATTCTGAGCGCAGCCGTAAGGCGAAGTCGAAGAATCTTATTTGTCACAAAGATTCTTCACTACGTTCAGAATGACAATAGGACTAACTTAATGACATTGTTTTGTGAAGGAGGTAGTTTTTTTTGCGTCTTAAAAGTGTTGAATTGCAGGGCTTCAAGTCCTTTGCTGACAAAATATATCTGGACTTTAATCCCGGTATAACTGCAATTGTTGGCCCAAACGGTTCGGGTAAAAGTAATATCTCGGACGCAATTCGCTGGGTTTTGGGTGAACAGAGCGCACGTTCACTCCGAGGCAGCCGAATGGAGGATGTTATTTTTGCAGGAACCGAGGTGCGCAAGCCTCAGGGCTTTGCGGAGGTTTCTCTGACTCTGGACAATTCGGAAAAAGAATTGAACATAGATTATGAAGAAGTTGTTGTGACCCGACGGGTTTACCGCAGCGGTGAGGGTGAATATTTCATAAACCGAAATTCCTGCCGTCTGAAGGATATTCATGAGCTGTTTATGGATACGGGTATCGGTCGTGAAGGTTATTCCATTATCGGACAGGGTAAGATTGACGAGATTCTCAGCAATAAGTCGGAGGACAGAAGACGAATCTTTGAAGAAGCTGCCGGAATAACAAAGTATAAATACAGAAAGAATGAAGCCGAAAAGAAGCTTGAAAAGACCAACGAGAATCTCACCCGTGTCAACGATATTATGTCGGAGCTTTCGGGACAGCTTGAACCACTGAGAATCCAGTCCGAAAAGGCAAGGAAGTATCTGAATCTTCGTGACGAGCTGAGAGTTATTGATGTTAATGTTTCGGTTGCTTCAATCGGTAAGCACCGTGAAGAGCTTGTGAAGATTGACAGTAATCTTGAAGCGGTGGCAAACAGCATTGAAACACTTCAGAAAACTGTTGACGAAAAGGAAAATCTCACAAAGGAAATGTATGAGCTTATTGAGTCATATGAAGCACAGATGGAGCAATGTCGTGCGGCTCAAAAGGCGGCATCGGAGGAATCGGCAGAGGAACAGAACAGAATCAATCTGGCTTATGCCAACATTGAGCATTGCAAGGAAAATATTCAGCGCATCAATGATGAAATCGGCAAGAGCGAGCGTGGAATTGAACAGCTGGACAAGCTGATTGAGGAATATACCGGTGTTTATGAACAGCTCAGCGAAACACGGCAGGGCTTGCTTGGTAAAATTGCTGAGGCTCAGGATGAATTTGAAAAGATAAATCTGACTTTTCAGGGCAACAACGAAAATATTGAAAGCCTGAAAACAGCCATTATTGACAAAACATCGGAAATTGGTTCCCTTCGGAGCAAGGTTGCAAACTATAATATTCTCATTGAAAACTTTTCAAGAGAAAGCAGAAATATTGAAGCGGAGCTTGAAAATCACAGCACCGAGCACAACCGTATTGCGGAAGAAAACAAGAGAATTGAAGATAATCTTTCAAAGCTCACGGAGGAATTTGAAGAACTGAAAAATTCTCTTGCCCTTGCGGAAGAAAAGCACGAGAGCCTGAGTGAAAAGGCAGGAGAACTTGCAGAAAAGAAAAATGAGGTTCTTGCGGAGCTGAACAAGAAGAATTCCCACAAAAGTGTTCTTGAGGATATGGAGAACGATTTTGAAGGATACAATCGTAGCGTAAAGGCTGTTATGACGGCGCATTCCGAGGGGGTTCTCAAAAACGCAAGAATTTATGGACCCATAACCAAATTAATCAGTACCGACAAAAAGTTTGTAACAGCAATTGAAGTGGCGTTGACGTCGGTTAATCAGAATATTGTAACAGAGGATGAACAGGATGCAAAGGCTGCAATAAATTATCTGAAGGCAAACAAGCTGGGCAGAGCAACTTTTATGCCCATATCAACGGTCAGAACAAGAAATACCGACCTTCAGGGTGCTGAAAAGATGAAAGGCTATATTGCCCTTGCTCAGGAGCTTGTTGAATACGACAAAAAGTATGACGGAGTTGTTGGCAGTGTTCTTGGTGGTACGGTTGTTGTTGATGATATTGACAATGCAATTGCTATGGCTGCAAAGTGCGGCCACAAGTTTAAGATTGTTACAATTGAAGGCGAAGTTATGCAGCCCGGCGGCGCAATGAGCGGCGGTAGTATGGGCGGAAAAAATGCAGGCTTTTTGTCACGGGCGGCAGAAATTGAAAAACTGAAATCCGAAATTGAAGCACTCAAGGCAGACCTTCAGCAAATTGAGGACAAAAAGATTGAAACAACAGACGAGCTTCAAAGAATTTCAATTGAATTGGCTGATAGCAGAAATATTCTTTCGGAAAAGAATGAAGAATACATAAAAGCAAAGTCAAATTCCGAGCACAGCCGACTGTTTCTTGAAGCGGCGGAAGCAAGAACCGCACAGCTCAACCGTGAACGTGAAACAATTGAGGAAAGAACACGTGAAATTACCGATGATATTGTTCTTTGCAACAAGACTGTTGATGAACTGGAAGCGGAGGTTTCAAACCTGAGACTTGAAACCGACAGCAAACAATCGGAGTCGGAGGGAATTTACCGAAAGGTGAAGGAAATTCAGGATTTGCTGGTTGCATTGCAGATTGAAGAAAGCTCAAATCAAAAGGATATTGAGGTTCAGAACGAACGTCTTGAAAATGTTAAAAATGAAAAGACAACAATTCTTGACGAGAACAAGGCAAAACAACTTGAAATTGATTTGTTTAACGATAAAATTGCTGCAATAACCAATGAAATCGAGACAGACAACAAGAAGCTTTCGGAAATCGGCAACAAGGCGCAGGAGCTTGAAAAGCAACTTGCAGAGCTGAATGATAACCGAAAGAATACGGATATTAAGTCAAGAGAATTGCAGGAACAGGTCAAGGAAGTTCGTGAGCAATTGTTTGCACTGGGGCAGCAAAAGGCAAAGGTTGAAGCAACAAAGGCGAAATGTGAAAGCGACCTTGACGGGCTGTTTGAATATTTGTGGAACGAATATGAATTGACATACAGCGATGCGGTCAAACTGAAAACAGAGGATGAGTTTGACTTCAAAGCGGCAACGGTTCGGATTTCGGAGCTGAAAAGCAAAATAAAATCATTGGGTAACATAAACATTGATGCAATTGAAGAATATAAGACCATAAAGGAAAGATATGATTTCCTGACGGAACAGACGGTTGACCTTGAAAAGGCAAAGGGCGACCTTGAAAAGATTATTGACGAAATGATGACGATAATGAAGAAGCAGTTCTCTGAACAGTTTGCGGTTATCAGCAAAAACTTCAATAATGTGTTCCGTGAGTTGTTCGGAGGAGGTCAGGCACAGCTTGAGCTTGCCGACCCTGATGACATTATGGAGACGGGGGTTGAGATTGTTGCACAGCCTCCGGGCAAAAAGCTCCAGAGCCTTACCCTTTTGTCGGGTGGTGAACGTGCATTTACTGCAATTGCCCTTTTGTTTGCAATCCTCAAGGTGAGACCCACGCCCTTCTGTATTCTTGACGAAATTGAAGCGGCGCTTGACGACATAAACGTTTATCGTTATGCCGATTATCTGAAAAAATACAGCAAAAAATCACAGTTTATTGTTGTTACTCACAGACGTGGTACAATGGAGGCTGCAAACATCCTTTACGGTGTTACCATGCAGGAAAAAGGTATATCAAAATTATTATCATTAAATATAGATGAGGTGGCGGAATAATGGGATTTTTCGGAAAACTTAAAGAGAGTCTGAGCAAAACAAAAGAGGTGCTCAGTTCAAGAATTGAAACTGCGTTGAAGTCCTTCAGAAAGGTTGATGAAGAACTTTTTGAGGAACTGGAAGAAATTTTGATTATGGCGGATCTTGGAGTTGAGACATCTGTTGAGATTATTGACAGACTTCGTGATGCCGCAAAAGAGAAGAAAATTACCGAAAGTATTGAACTGAAGGCGGAGCTGAGAACCATTCTGGCAGACATTCTTACCGAGGGTGACAATTCGGTTCAGCTTCAGGGCAAGCCTGCTGTTATTATGGTTATTGGCGTTAATGGTGTGGGAAAAACCACATCAATCGGCAAAATGGCGAATATGTATAAGAATATGGGCAAAAAGGTTGTTATTGCCGCCGCCGACACTTTCAGAGCGGCAGCAATCGAACAGCTTGAGGTATGGGCTGAACGTGCCGATGCCGAAATCATCAAGCAGCAGGAGGGCTCTGACCCTGCGGCGGTTATTTATGATGCAATCGGAGCGGCAAAAAACAGAGGCGCTGATGTTCTTTTGTGCGACACAGCCGGAAGATTGCACAACAAAAAGAATCTTATGGATGAGCTGAAAAAAATATACAAAATTCTCAACAAGGAGCTTCCCGATTCTTCAAAGGAAGTGTTGCTTGTTCTTGATGCAACAACCGGACAGAATGCCGTTGAGCAGGCAAAACAGTTCAAGGAGGCTGCTGATATTACGGGCATTGTTCTCACAAAGCTGGACGGAACCGCAAAGGGTGGAATTGTTTTTGCAATTAAGAATGAATATGGAATTCCGGTTAAGCTCATTGGTTTGGGCGAGAAAATTGATGATATGGATGAATTTTCACCCGTTGATTTTGTTAATGCCATAATTGAACCTGATGAGGAGACTAACAATGGTTGACATAAAAGACTTTAAAAGAGATGGACACGGAAGCTCGGACAAATGGGGGAAAAAGATTTTCCTTTTTGGCTTCATTTTTGTTGTTCTGCTTGTGCTGTATTATGCAGGAAACTTGTATCTGGATTATGTTCAGGTGAAGGAAGTTGGTGCGCAGTACACAGAGGTGTTCCTGAAAAATCTTGTTACGGAAGCGGTTATTCAGGTAATAAGCTTTTTTGCGCTTTTTGTCATTGCTCTGCTCAGTATTTTGTTTGTACGGAGAAATTGTGTCGTTCAAAATCTGGACAGAGGGGCATTGTCTTCGAAAAGACTCTCGTTTTTGATTAGTGTGATTTTTGCCTTTGTTGCAAGCTCTGTTGTCAGTGAGGAGCTTTGTGAAAAATATCTTATGTTCACAAACAGTCAGCAATTCGGAGAGGTTGACCCGATTTTTGGAAAAGATGTGGGATATTATGTGTTCCAGAGACCTTTTCTTGAATCAATTATTTCGTCGCTTCTCAGTATATGGCTTGTGCTTTCGGTGCTGATTTTCTTTGTGTATTGGTTTCTTGGTGTGGTTTACAACGAGCGCAGCATCAAAGAACTGATTGGCGTGAAAAGAATTATGGTTCACAACTGCGTGAACCTTTCGGTGCTTTTGTTGCTGTTTGGATTGTCGTATATTTTCAAGGCGGAAGATATTTTGTATAAGTCATTCAGCGATTTGAACGGTGCGGGATTCACCGACAAAACAATATGGCTGAATTATTACCGCACGGCACCGTTTTTGATGATTGTTCTTGTTGTTGTGGCGGCAAGATTTGTTGCAAAGGACAAGAACATTGCGGCGCTGAAAACTATTCTTGTTTTTCCTGCCCTGTGGGTTGCGGTGCTTTTGGTTGCGGTTGTTGTTCAGAACTTTATTGTTGCTCCCAATGAGGTAATCCGTGAGCAGGACAATATTGTTTCAAATATTAAGGCAACTCAGGCGGCTTATGGAATTGACAATATTTCTGAGGTGGTTTTTGATGTTAAAAACGACCTTACGGTTGAAAAACTGAAAAATCACGAAGAAATAACCGACAATATAAGAATTCTGGATTTGTCGGCAAATCTCACGGTTCTGAATCAGATTCAGGGAATCAGAAATTATTACAGATTTAATGAAACGGATATTGTTCCGTATGAGATAAACGGCAAAAAAACTGCTGTTGCCATAACTCCCCGTGAAATGACAAAAGCAAATCTTCAGGATAATACCGACACCTATATAAATAAGACTTTGAGATATACCCACGGTTTTGGCGTGACCATGAATGTGATTAATAAGGTTACGTCTCAGGGTCAGCCGGAGTTTCTTATCAAAGATATTCCGCCAAAGTCGGAAGAAGGAATCCCTCAAATAAAACAGCCGAGAATTTATTACGGCGAACTGACGGACGATTATGTTGTTGTGGGGAGCCAGAAATATAAAGAGCTGGACTACTCTGAAGGTCAGGAGGATGTTGAATTTTCCTATGACGGTTCGGGCGGCGTTGAGCTTGGTTTGTGGAACAGACTTGTTTTTGCGCTTAAGTACGGTGACGTGAGACTTCTTGTTTCGGACTTGGTTTCCTCTGACAGCCGAATTCTGATAAACCGTGATGTTGTTTCAAGACTTGAAACTGTTGCACCGTTTTTTGCCTATGACGGTGACCCGTATATGATTATTGATGCCAATGGCAGGTTGAAGTGGGTTGTTGATGCGTATACAACAACAAACCGCTATCCCTATTCACAACGGTATGGTGAAAGGAATTTCAATTATATCCGTAATTCCGTAAAGGCGGTTGTTGATGCTTATGACGGAAGCGTTACCTTCTATATTTCGGATTCGGAAGACCCAATCGTTGCAACCTATGCATCAATTTATCCGAATCTTTTCTCAGATGATGATATTCCCGATGACATAAAACGGCACATCAAATATCCTGAGTATATGTTCAAGATTCAGTCTGATATGTACGGAAAATACCATATTTCAAATCCTTCCACATTCTACAACAAAAATGATATGTGGGTTATAGCTCAGGAGCGTTACGGAAGCACAACCGAGGCAAAGGAGCTTGCGGCATATTACAATATGATGAAGCTTGAGGGTGAGGATGAGTCGGAATTGCTTTTGACGGTTCCCTTTACTCTGGCAAACAAGGATAATATGGTTGCCTGGTTTGCTGTTCGGAATGAATGGAAGAATTACGGCAAGCTTCAGGTGTATAAGTTCCCCAAAGGTATCAGCGTTTCGGGGCCAATGCAGATTGAAAACAGAATTAATTCCGACAAGGATATTTCAAAGGAACTGAATTTGTGGAGTCAGGGTGATTCGCAGGTTATCAGAGGAAATATGATTGTTGTTCCCATTGAAAACTCTGTTTTGTATGTTGAGCCCATTTACATTGCTTCAAGCAATCAGTCGGCTTTGCCGGAACTGAAGCAGGTTGTTGTTGCCTATGATGAAAAAATTGTTATGGCAAACAGCCTTGATGAGGCCTTGATGGCGTTGTTCAATCAGGACGGAACCTTGGAAAATATTCCAAATGATGCGGTTCAGCATACTCCATCAATAGGTGAAAAGCCCGACAAGGAGAAACCGGTTACTTTTGAGGAGGCTGCTCAGAGCGTGGTTGATGAATTCAAACGCATGAAAGGTGCAAGTGCTGAAAATAACTGGAGTGAATTTGGTGAGTCAATGAGTGCACTTGAGGAATCGGTTGCTGAGCTTGAAAAGTATCTGCCAACGGAGGAAAGTGTTGAAGACATTGAATAAGATTGCAAATAACGGGCTGTTGTGTTAAGCAACAGCCCGTTATTCAGAGGATGTTTTGCAATATCATAATCAGTGCAATTCCCGGTATTCCAAGAAAGCCTGCAATCAGAGCTGAAAGGGGAGTGATTATGACAGTTAATCCTGCAAATCCGCCGACAAAGTTTATGGCGGCAAGGATGAGCCCCCCAACAACTCCGTTGAGCAAGGCTTTTAAAAGCCACTTCAGAGGACGAAAAAAAAGACGAAAAAAAACAATTGTAATCAGCAGTCCTGCCGAATATGCCAAAATGGATGTAACATCAAAGGACATAAAAAACAACTCCCGTGTATGGATTTAGTTTGTTCACTAAATTGTATACACGGGTTGTCTTGTTTATGACAGTTATTTTAAGGTTACAATATATTTGTCGGTGAGAAATGAGGGGTGATAGGATTTTTTTGCTTTTCGGAGTCCTTCAAGCCCCATATCCTCTTCGCGGTTGACAAAATGAAAATCTGACCACTGGTTTTCAAGAAACTGTTGGTTCATTATTGGAAAGCTGCCGTGAAAATTTGTGTCGGCGTGTTCGAGATGAATCACAACAACAGATTCTTTTTGGCACAGAACTTCGCCAAATGAAAAGGCAACAAGCTGATTGTCCACGGTTATGCATCCGCCCTTGATGTCAAGCTCTTCAAAGTTGTCGAGAAGGGTGTTTACGGCATAAAGCTGTTCGTCAATGTTTGAAATGGCATCTTTTTTTGTTTCGCACCATTGGGCAAACAACGCCCGGCAATCTTCACATAATTCGGGGGTTATGGGCTTATAAACGAAATTATAAAGATTTTTGAATTTGTTTATGTGATTGCGTTTTGCGTGATAACGGCTGCCGGGCAGATTAATCAGATTTTCGGTTTTGTACACATAGTCTGCAGAATTGATGTCTTTTTCGTATCGGAACATATCGGGGAACAGTGCTTTCATCCGTTCTTTCTGGTCCTTTCCGAAAATTCGTATCTGCGGAGCCTGATTTATCTGTGAAAAGTAATCCAGAATTTTGGGCACGGTGGCTGAAATATCACCTTGCATTGTGGTCATGTTGACGCTTTCCAATCCCTGACCGTGACGTGAAAATATGCAAAGGTTTCCGTCCGATTGTGCAAAGCGGATGTTGTATGGCTTTTGCCATATAAACATATTGGTGAAGGTAAATTCTGAATTCAGAAAATCGCCCTGTTTGAAGTATGAATCGAGAATTGGTTTGTCTTCAAGGGTTACGGGTTTTATTTCAAATGAAGCTGTATTCATATGATTATATCTGCCTTTCGGGGGGAATAATGTTTATGATATATAGTTTGTTCGGTCTTATTTAATGTATGCATGAGCTCTTATAATGTTATTTTGTTCAATTCACCGATGATTCTTTCTGCTTTTTCAAGAATGTGATTGTGACAGGTGAAGAAAAAGAGCTGTGAAACCGAACCGGAGTTTTTGTAATAGTCCCTGAGAAATTCCATTGTGCTTTCACAGCGTTTGTCGTCATATTGGGTGAGAATGTCGTCAAGGAACAACGGAAGAGGGTTGTGGCTTTCTGCAATAATATCTGTTGCCGCAAGGCGCAGAGCAAGATAAACTCTGTCAATGGCACCCGAACTCAGAAACTTCCATTCATGATAGCCTTCTGCGGCGGAGCTTCTTGTTTCAACACACAAATCTCTTGAAACAAGAACATCAGAGTATTTGCCGCCGGACATTGCACTCAGATATTCTCCCGTTCTTTTGCTCAGATGTGAACCGAGGCCTTTGTTCATTTCCGAAACGGCAAGCTCCAGCGCTGTTGATGCAAGACACAGGCTCTTGTATCTGTCAGAGAGAAGACCGACGGTTTCGTTGGCTTCGTCAATGCGGAAGCGGAGTTGTGCCTCATCGGTTTCGGGCAGGTGTATTTTGCTTTGAAGCTCGCCGAGAATACGGCGTTTTTCCTGAAGAATGTTGTTTAGCTCATGGGATGATTCCGGAATTGCTGACAGGTCAATATGTGTGTTTGCCACAAAGTTTGAAAGGGAGTCAAGCTGTGACTTTGCAAATTCGGGTGAGATTTTTCCGTTTACAATTGTTTGGGAAATGGTCATTATGTCGTGTTCAACCTGCTTGTATTCCGCCATGAGATTTTCAATTTCTTCAAAAATCAGGTTTGCGGATTCAAAGCTCTCGGTGGGCTTTGCAAGGGAAACAAGACGGATGAACTGCGACTTTATTTCGTTTAACGAACCGGTCAGGCTGCTGAGCTTTGCATTTTGAGCTGAAACGGTTTTTTGGCTCAGTTGGTCAATTGTGGAGCAATTGTAAAGGTTCAGCTTTTGTGTGATTTCGTTCATCTGCTCGTTGCGTTTTGCAAGACATTCTTCAAGAATTACGTCAGGACTTTTTTCGGAAAGTCCGTCATAATTGAAGGAAATATAATGGAACTTGTTTTCATATTCCTGCTTTGCAAGCTGTACTGCAATTGAACTCAGTATATTTTTTTCAAGATTGTGACGCAAAAATCCAAAGATGGCGATTCCCGATAACAGAAGAATAATTCCAATCCAGAAAAAAGAGGGGACAAGTGCGGTTATTGTGGTTGCAAGAATGAAAGAAATTCCAAGTGCAACAAATGAAAGGAGCTTTCGTTTTTTTGTTGCAGATGCAATTTGCCGGTCAAGGTCGTTTTTTGCCGTGCGTACCTGACTGTTGATGTAATTACTGTCCTGTTCAAGGCTTTTAATGCTTTTTTCGGTTTCCAGAAGCTGTTGGAATTCCAAATCGGGGATTGCTGCCTGGTTTTCGGAATTTGGAGCAAAACAGCTTGCCTCGTAGCTTGATTTCAATGCCTTTCCCTTTTGCAGAAGGTCGGAAAGCTCACTTGCAGAGAGTGAAAATGTTTTCAACTTTTGGACAAGAGACTCCTTTATGTCAAACTTTTCGGTCAATGCCGAAAACACGGCAATATCCTTTTTTGCCCTTGAAAGTTTTTGAGCAAGATTATAGTTTTCAAGCTGTTTTTCCGCTGCATCAATATCTGTTTTTATTTCATCAATATCGGCTTGCAAAAGCTGCTGCTCGTTGGTTTGTTGATTAAGGATTTCAAGGTCATATTTCAGCTTTTCCAGATTTGTCTGTGCATCCACAAGAAGTCCTTTTTTTCCGCTTTTTGAAACAAGCTCTTCTTTTGCGGCGGCAATTCTCCCGAGAACTTCGGTGTTCGATGTGTTTTCGTCACCTGAGGTTGAGAGATTGGCAATTCGCATTG
>JAZRMZ010000018.1:0-5271 GCA_045647905.1 Clostridia bacterium | reverse complement strand
AGAGTACGGCACGGAAGATTGTTGAGGCATTTGGGAAGGATGCTCTTGATGTGATTGAAAATGAGCCTGAAAGACTTTCGGAGATTAAAGGAATTTCGCCTGCGAAGGCTCAGGATATTTACAAGAGATATGTTGAGCAGATGGGACTTAAAAACATTATTGTGTTTTTTCAGCGTTTTGGTGTTTCGCCCGGTCTTTCGGTGAAGGCGTACAGAACTTTTGGGGACAGAATTGTTGATGCTGTTTCCGAAAACCCGTTTATACTTAATGTTATTGAGGGGTTTACTTTTAAAATTTGTGATAAGATTCGCGAAACTCTGAATCTGCCTCAAAATTTTGCACCGAGAATTAGTTCGGGTGTTGTGAGTACTTTGCTCAATGCGGGATATTTGAGCGGACATACTTTTTTGCCAAAGGGGACCTTGGTTGCCCAGACAAAGGCTTTGCTTGAAGTGGATTCAGGTGAGGTTGAAGATGCAATTGCTGATTTATGTTTGAAGGATGAATTGGTTTTGGAAACCCGAGAGGATTTTGACGCTGTTTATCTTAATACCTTTTTTGAGGCGGAACGGGGCGTTGCAATGCGGCTGAAGAAAATGAGCAGTACGGTGTTTGATGTCAGACTCAATGAAATCAATGAGTGGATTGAAGAAGCCGAGGGGGTTAATGACATCATCCTTGCGGAGGCTCAGCGCAATGCAATTTTTGCAGCCTTTGAGAATTCCGCTATGGTCATAACGGGAGGTCCGGGAACGGGAAAAACAACAATAATCAATACCATTATAAGTATAATGATTAAACAGGGCAAAAAAATTGCCCTTGCCGCACCTACGGGCAGAGCTGCAAAACGAATGTCGGAGGTTTGCGGAATGGAGGCAAAAACCATTCACAGGCTTCTTGAAAATATGCCGTCGGAGGGCGGCGGTGTGTCCTTTGGGAAAAACGAACGTAATAAGCTTGATTGTGATATTTTGATTGTTGATGAAATGTCTATGGTGGACATTTTGCTTATGAACAGTTTGTTGCTTGCCCTACCTGCAAAGGCAAGGCTGATTATGGTGGGAGACTGTGACCAGCTTCCGTCTGTTGGGGCGGGGAATGTGCTGAAGGACATAATTGAAAGTGAAACCCTGGAGTGTATTCGATTGAATGAAATCTTTCGTCAGGCAAAGGAGAGTATGATTGTTGTGAATGCCCACAGAATCAATCACGGTGATATGCCCTTTTGCAACGATTCGGACAATGATTTCTTTTTGGTTAACTGCAATCATCCCGAAAGGGTGTGTGAGGTGATTGCTGACCTTTGTGAAACAAGGTTGCCCAAGGCGTATGGTGTTGACAGTATATCGCAGATTCAGGTTCTGACCCCCACAAGAAAATCTGCAATTGGTGTGCAAAATCTGAATGAAGTGTTGCAGAGACGGTTGAACCCCAAAAATCAGAGAATTTCAGAAAAGACGGTTGGGAGCTATACTTTTCGTATTGGCGACAAGGTTATGCAAAACAAAAATAATTATAACCTTGAATGGACACGAGTTTCGGACTTGGAAAAAGGTCAGGGTGTTTTTAATGGTGATGTTGGTTTTGTTACAGATATAAATGTTCCAAAACGTACTTTGACGGTGGTTTATGATGACGATAAAAAGGTTGAATATGACTTTCTTGGGCTTGATGAACTGGAGCTTGCATATGCTGTTACGGTTCATAAAAGTCAGGGAAGTGAGTTTGATGTTGTTGTTATGCCCATGTTTGACACTCATCGGTTGTTGATGACAAGAAATCTCTTGTATACTGCCATAACCCGTGCAAAAAAACTTGTGATTCTTGTTGGGAAAGAAGAGATTTTGAGACAGTTTGTTGTAAATGACAATGTTATGATGAGATATTCGGGTTTGAAAGAAAAGTTATTGATAAGGTAAAAACGGACACGGACAATGTTCCGTGGCTGTTTTACGTTGCAAAAGAAGTTCTTTGGCAAATGGTGGGGTAATGAAAAGATTCTTCGCTGATAGCTTAGAATGACATCATCCGATGTGTAACAGAGGACCGTTTTTGGACGCTTGAACCTAACATATACCCAAGTTGTTTTAAAGATAGCATCGCATTTCTGCGGCAAGGTTATCTTCGATTTTGATGAGTCTTTTTGCAATGTCTTTTGCGTCTTCGGAGGCGGCTTCGTACTGGTTCAGGTATTTGTTCAGAGATTTTGTTCCCATATCGCAGCCGTCTGTTATGAGGTCGGCAACAGTTTTGTCGGTGTGCTCCATGGCGAGCATTACGTTGGTTTTCAACCATGACATTCCCTGCGCCATTATGTTGGGGTCTTTGCCGCATTCGTCACATTCGTTCAGAAGAGAGTGGGTTTCGCTTCCCAGCTGTTGATGTTCTTCCTTTGAGTGTATCAGAATATCCTTGAGTTTGTCATCCTTTATCTTGTCCAATACTTCGTCAATTGAGTTTACGCCCATTTTTATTCCTGCATTACATTCCTTTAATAATTCTACGGTATCGTGATTAATCATGTTGATGCCTCCTTTTTTATTTTTATTATCCCCTTGAATTTATAAAAAATTCAGATTTTGTGCATACTGTAAAAAATACTTTTTTTCAGGAGGTACAAATAATGAAAGATTATATTGCCATTGAAGAAATTGTTGCCAGAGAAATTCTCGATTCCAGAGGCAATCCCACGGTTGAAGTTGAAGTGTTGACCGAGTGCGGAGCCATTGGTCGTGCTTCTGTGCCGTCGGGGGCATCAACGGGTGCTTTTGAAGCGTGCGAACTCAGAGACGGAGATGATAAACGGTATATGGGGCAGGGTGTTTTGAAAGCGGTTGAAAATATCAATGTTGAGATTTGTGAAGAATTGATTGGAAGGAATGTTCTTGAACAAACCGAGATTGACAGAACCCTTGTGCGGCTGGACGGCACACCAAACAAATCAAGACTGGGAGCAAATGCAATCCTTGCCGTCTCTCTTGCCTGTGCAAAAGCTGCTGCTCTGGCGCTTGGAGTCAGTCTTTATAACTATATCGGCGGTGCAAATTCAAAAGTTATGCCCGTGCCTATGATGAATATTATAAACGGCGGGAAGCACGCCGACAATTCAATCAGTTGTCAGGAATTTATGATTATGCCTGTGGGTGCAAAATCCTTTAATGAAGCTCTCAGGTGGTGTGTGCAGGTTTTTCACACCCTGAAAAAAACTCTGAAAAAAAGAGGCTATTCAACTGCGGTGGGAGACGAAGGTGGCTTTGCACCCAATCTTGAAAATGATGAAGATGCGGTGAAAATTATTGTTGAAGCCATTGAAGAAGCAGGTTTCAAACCTTATGATGATTTCAGGATTGCACTTGACCCTGCATCAACCGAAATGTTTGAAGAAGCCAAGAAGAAAGGTGAAAACGGCAAGTATTATTTCTGGAAAACCGACAAAATGCTCTCCCGTGAAGAAATGGTTGAATTCTGGAGTGACTGGACATCGAAATATCCCATAATTTCAATAGAAGACGGAATGGCGGAAGAAGACTGGGAAGGTTGGGATATGCTTACAAAACGACTGGGCGACAAAATTCAGCTTGTTGGTGATGATTTGTTCGTTACCAACACTGAAAGATTGAAGAAGGGAATCAGTCTGAATGTTGCAAACTCGATTCTTATTAAGGTTAATCAGATTGGAACCCTCACCGAAACTCTGGATGCAATTGAAACCGCAAACCGTGCCGGATATACTGCTGTTGTTTCGCACCGCAGCGGCGAAACGGAGGATACGACAATTGCGGATATTGCTGTTGCAGTAAATGCCGGACAGATAAAAACGGGAGCACCTTCGCGTACAGACAGAACAGCAAAGTATAACCGACTTTTGCGAATTGAAGAAGAACTGGACGAATGTGCAATTTATCAGGGAATTGATGCGTGGTTTAACTTAAAATGATAATATTAAGACCAATATCCCCATCGGAATTATAAACGGTGGGGATATTTTTTTGAAATATTTTACAAAATTTTCCTGTTTCATATGTTTCGACAATTTATCTTGCGGACAAGCATTTATAATAAAACAAAATACCAGATTTTGGAAATTATAAAGGGGAAGAAATATGGCGAATATTGAAACATCCGCACACAGAGCGACATATAAAAAGAAAGCTGAGGATAGCGGGGCTATATTGAACACATTTTTTTGCGGAGTGATTGGGTTGTTTTTGTCAATGGCTGTTCCGTACAGTGGAATTGCACCGTTTGGAATGTCTTTTCTGGCACAGGAAAGACGACTTTCGGTCAGAACATTTTTTTATTTTGCTGTTGCGTGTGCTGGGGCTTTTGTTGTGTGCGACGGAGCTGATGCAACAAAGTATATTGGAGCGGAATTGATTTATCTGGCGGTTTTATTTGTTCTTGAGCGTGATGTTACATTGTCCGTAATTGCGACAGGAATAATTTCGGGGCTTTGCGTGTTTTTCACCGGGTTTATTGTTACATACTGGACAGGGTTTAATTTTGAAAACCTTTTGTTGTTGGTGTTTGATTCGTGTTTTGTTTTTGTGGGAACTTTGGCAACGGAGCATATTGACAAAATATTCTGTGCTGAAAACAGACCTTTGGGAGAATATAACAAACGGGAACGGATAGGTGTTGGATTTGTTCTGGTTTTATTGGTGCTTGGGTTGAAAAGATTTGGAATCGGAAGTGATTTTTCGCTGATGGATATGCTGGCGGCGGTTGTGGTTCTTGTTGTTGCATGGAGTTGCGGAATTGCGTATTCAACTGCGGCAGGTGTTGTTTTGGGTGCGGCGTGCGGTATTGACACAAACTTTTTTATGCCGGTTCTGGGGACATTTGGATTATGCGGACTGATTTCGGGGGTTTTGTCAAAGTATGGGAAAGGTGGCGTTATTGCAGGATTTGTTGCCGCAGGTATGATTTTGAGCGCATATACTGACGGAGCTATGAGGGCTATGCTGAGTATTTATGAAATTATGGCGGCGGCTGTGATTTTTGCTTTGCTTCCAAACAAGTGTGCTGTGGGGGCAAAACGTCTGCTTTGTGCAGAGGGTGCAGAAAAGAGTGATGTGACTAAGCTGAAAGAAAGTCTGAGCATCAGGTTGAAGTCGGTTGCGGCGTCATTTTTTGAAATGTCGGAGACTCTTGAACGTTTATCCCAAGGAAAAGAGGTGAATAACAATGATGATATTGCAGTTGTTTTTGACTGTGCGGCAGAACGGATATGCAAAAATTGCCGTAAGTCAGATATTTGTTGGAATAAAG
>JAZRMZ010000017.1:0-9789 GCA_045647905.1 Clostridia bacterium | reverse complement strand
CCGGTACGATAGCCGGGGTCAAGGCCAAGAACAACCTGACCTTTGATTGGTGCCTGCATCAAAAGATTCTTCAGGTTAACCTTGAAAACCTGCATTGCCTGTTCCTGCGCCGCATCGGTAAGCTCGTTGCGGATTTCACGTTCAATGCTGGGCTGAATCAGACGTGTGTATGCATCCTCTGCCGCAGCTTCAACCAGATATGCGGTGATTGAACTTTTGTCGGTGATTTCAGAACTTTTCAGATAGGCAAGAATCTTTTCTTCGTCACAAGGAACAGAAACCGACAAGAACTTCTCGTTTTCGCCACGGTCAATGGCAAGAACTCTGTGGGGAACTGCTTTTGTGACAGGTTCGGCAAACTCATAATAATTTCTGTAAACCGAATCCTCTTCTGTTGCTGCCTTTGACTGAAGAAGACCCGTCTTTGTTGTAATCTCACGGATTTCCTTTCTGTGTTCAGCATTGTCCGAAATAATTTCCGCAATGATGTCCATTGCACCCTGAAGTGCATCATCAATGGTTTCAACGCCCTTTTCGGGGTCAATATAAACAGATGCAAGGTCATCAATTGATTCTGCCTTTGTGTTCTGCAGATAAATTATTGTGGCAAGGGGTTCAAGACCCTTTTCCTTTGCAACGGTTGCACGAGTTCTGCGTTTTGGACGATAAGGACGGTAAATGTCCTCAAGCTCCGAGAGCTTTTCTGCCTTGTCGATTTCGGCAGAAAGCTCTTCTGTGAGCTTTCCCTGTTCCTCGATTATTCTCTTGATGTCTGCCTTACGTTCTTCCATATTACGGAGATAGGTGAGGCGGTCAAAGAATGTACGAAGTATTTCGTCATTCAGCTCTCCCGTTGCCTCTTTTCTGTATCGGGAGATAAAGGGAATTGTGTTTCCCTCGTCAAGAAGGGCAATGGTGTTGTCCACCTGCCATTGTTTCAACTCCAACTCCTGTGCGAGTCTTTCAGCAATTGTCATATTTATTTTCCTTTCCTATAATAGATATACTTTATGTTATTTCCCCTCTCAGTCACCTGCCGGTGACAGCTCTCTCCACAGGCGAGCCTTTAGAGCCTCCCCCAGGGGGGAGGTGGCACAGCAACGCTGTGTCGGAGAGGGGCTATTTATTCAACTTTCCTTTTATCGTCAAATCAATACACTCACAAACCCCTCTGAAGTCTTCATCAATTTCTCTGTTTGAAAACCTCAGAACTTTTAAGCCATATTGTCTCAAAAAGTCATCTCTTTTTTTATCATTTTCAGTTCCTTCATCAAAATAATGCTGACTTCCGTCAAGCTCAATCACAAGCCTTGCGGAATGACAATAAAAATCAACAATATAGTTGCCTATTGTCTTTTGGCGTTGAAACCTGATTGGATAACATCTCAAAAAGTCATACCACAAATGACGTTCCTGACGCGTCATATTTTTGCGAAGCTCTTTTGCCAAAGGAATCAGTTTTCCCTTATAAAATAAAGACATTTAATTTCTCCTTAGTACACCTTTACTCCCTCCGTCTTTGCCTATCGGCAAATCCACCTCCCTCAAAGATGGAGGCATTTTCGGCTCCCTCTGAGAGGGAGCTGTCACGAAGTGACTGAGGGAGTTTAACCATTCAATCAAATCTCATCAAACATAGAAATCTGACTTGTTTCCGAAAGCCCCTTGAGGCATCCGTTTTCCGACAAGGTTTCAATTACTGTCTTTGTGAGCTTTGCCCTTGTTTTCAAGTCCTCAATGGACATAAACTCACCGTTTGCTCTTGCATCAACAATGTTCTGCGCCGCCGAGTCGCCAACGCCCTGAAAAGCATTGATTGGAAGCCTGATTTTTCCGTCAACCCTCTGGAACTTGAAGGCATCGGATTCATAAAGGTCAACAGGCATAAATTCAAAACCACGCTGATACATTTCGTGAACAATTTCACAAATCGTATAAACAGACTTCTCGGTTGCCGACCATTCGTTTGACCGCATTTCAAGATTCCTCATCTCATTCTGAAGATGCTCGTCGCCCTGAGCCATTATCTTTGCATCAAACAAATCGGCACGGACGGTATAGTATGCAATATAGAATTCAAGAGGATGATGCACCTTGAAGTATGCCACTCTGAACGCCATCATAACATACGCCGCCGCATGGGCTTTGGGGAACATATACTTGATTTTTTTGCAGGATTCAATATACCAGTCTGGAACATTATTCTCACGCATTGGAACTTCATATTCTTCGGGCATACCTTCCTTTGCGGCACGGCCTTTACGGACAAACTCCATAATCTTGAAGGCAAGTCCCGGCTCAACGCCCTTGTTCATCAGATACGTCATAATATCGTCACGAACACCAATAACCTCCGAGAGGGTTGCCGTTCCTGCCTTGATAAGCTCCTGAGCATTGCCCAGCCACACGTCTGTTCCGTGGGAAAGCCCCGCAATGAGAACAAGCTCGTAGAATGTGGTTGGGAGTGTGTCAAGAAGCATCTGACGTGTGAAGGATGTTCCAAATTCGGGGATTCCGAATGTTCCCACCTTGCTCTTTATCTGTTCGGGGGTTACGCCAATGGTTTCGGTGCTTGAAAAAATCCGCATTGTGTCAGGGTCGTCAAGGGGAATCTTTGTTGCATCAAGCCCCGTGAGGTTTTCAAGCATTCTGATTGTTGACGGGTCATCGTGACCAAGAATATCCAGCTTCAAAAGATTATCATGGATTGAATGGAAGTCAAAGTGTGTTGTGATAATCCCCGACTCCTTCTTTTCTGCCGGATGCTGAACGGGACAGAACTCGTGAATGTCCATGGTTTTGGGGCAAACAATAATACCCCCCGGATGCTGACCCGTTGTGTTTTTTATATCAATAAGCCCCTTTGAAACTCGTTTCAGCTCCGCTTGGGTGGGCTTGATTCCTTTTTTCTCATAATACTTCTTTCCGTAAAAACCAATTGCGGTTTTGTCGGCAATTGTGCCGATTGTTCCTGCCTTGAACACAAAGGCATCACCAAAGAGCTCACCAACGTACTTGTGAGCCGTTGCCTGATATTCCCCCGAAAAGTTGAGGTCAATATCGGGAACCTTGTCGCCCTTGAACCCAAGGAAGGTTTCAAAGGGAATGTTGAACCCGTCCTTGTGGAGCTTCTCGCCGCAAACGGGACAGTTTTTGTCGGGCATATCAATTCCGATGTTATATTCGCCCTTGGTGAAAAACTCACTGTGCTTGCACTTTCGGCAAATATAATGGGGCGCAAGGGCATTAACCTCGGTTATCCCCGAAAGATACGCCGCAAAGGATGAACCAACCGAACCACGGGAACCAACAAGATACCCGGCTTCGTTTGACTTCTTAACAAGCTTGTGAGCAATCATATACATAACCGCATATCCATAACGCAAAATACATCCAAGCTCTCTGTCCATTCTTTCCTTTACAATGTCGGGAAGGTCGTCACCGTATTCACGATATGCCTTTGCGTGGCACATATCCTCCAAATCCTGCTCACAGTTTTCAATTGAGGGGTTGTATGTGCCGCCCTTGAGGGGTTCAAAGTCTTCAATCATATCCGCAATGAGATTTGTGTTCTTGACCACAACCTCATACGCCTTGTTTCTGCCAAGGTATGCAAACTCCTCAAGCATTTCTTCTGTTGTTCTGAAATAAAGGGGCGCCTGCAAATCCGCATCGCCGTAGCCCTGAGCACCCTGCAAAACACGTCTGTAAAGCTCGTCCGACGGGTCCATAAAATGAACATCGCAGGTGGCAACAACAGGTTTTCCCATTTCTTCACCCAGCTCAACAATTTTCCGGTTGAAATTCATCAGGGCTTCCTTATCGGGAACATCACCGTTGCGAATCATAAATTCATTGTTGCCCAAGGGTTGAATTTCGAGATAATCATAAAACTCGGCAATTTTGCGAAGCTCCTCGTCAGACCTGCCTTCCTTCACGGCAACATAAAGCTCGCCCTGCTCGCAGGCACTTCCGATAATCAAGCCCTCACGGTATCTTGCCAAAACACTCTTTGGGATTCTTGGTCTTTTATAAAAATATTTCAAGTTTGACCACGAAATGAGCTTGTACATATTTTTCAGCCCGATTTCGTTTTTGGCAAGAATTATAATATGCTTATAAGGATTTTTCAAAAATTCCTCATTTTTGTCAATTGTCCACGTATTGTCAAGGTCAGACTCCCTTTCCTCTTTCATCTGAAGCATTTTTATCAATGCCTCTGCCGTGGCGGTTGCATCGTCCAGTGCACGGTGATGATTTTCAAGGGAAACCCCAAGCCGTTCACACATCAGATTCAATTTGTGGCTCTTTTCCTGCGGAAAAAGCTCCTTTGATAAGTCAATGGTGTCCATAACGGGATATGAATCAAATTCAAGGGGCGCATCCTCGTGCCTTTGGTTATATCTTTCAACCTCTGCCTTGATAAAGCTCACGTCAAACTTTGCATTATGTGCCACAACTATATTTTTAACGTGATTGAGCTTTCCGCAGAAGTTAATGAATTCAGGTAAAATTTCATCAATGTTCGGTTTATCCGCAACCATTTCGTCAGTAATGCCCGTCAATTCCGAAATATTGGGCGGAATTGGTCTTTGGGGATTAATGAGCTTTGAAAAAGTGTTAACAATTTCGCCGTCCATAATCTTCACGCCGCCGATTTCGGTTATGGTTTCGGTTTCGGGGCTCAGCCCCGTTGTTTCTATATCAAAAACTATGTATATTCCGTCTTTATAGCTCTTTGGAACGGTGTCAACACCAAGGGGAAGGTCGTTGACAAAATAGCCCTCCGTGCCGTAAATAACCTTGAAGTCCTGACCGCCCTTTCGGATTTTTCCGAGAGTTTTCAAGGCTTCGGGAAACGCCTGAGCAACGCCGTGGTCGGTTATGGCAATTGCCTTGTGTCCCCACTTTGCCGCACGGTTAATCAAATCTGCAGGTGCGGTTATGGCATCCTTTGCACTCATTTTTGTGTGAAGATGCAATTCAACACGCTTTTCTTCAGCGGTGTCCATACGGATTCCGGGCTTGTTGCAAAGCTCAATTGAAAGAACCTTCATTTTTTCGCACCTTGCACGCTCGTCGTAGTTATAATCGCCACGAACAGTAAAAATATTTCCTGCAACCATGGCGGGCAAAATTCTTTTCACCTGCTCTGCCTTGCCGAAAATCTCACAGGTAACTGCCCATGTGTCGTCACCGATGTCAAAATTCACGGCAATATACATGAGCTTTCCTTCCTTGTTGATTTCACGGATTTCAACGTCAATAACCTCGCCGTGAACAGCGCAAATTCCCATCCCTGCACGAAGCTCAACCATATTCACAATATCTTCGGTTATGGGCTTTCCGTAAATACAGCCAACAGTCAGAGGCTCGCCCGTTTCCTCGTTTTTGGGTGCTTCTTCCTTCTTCTTTGGAACAACCTCCGCCGCCTTTTTGCTCAGTGCGGTTATGCGTTCTTCCTTTGCGGTTGTGTATGCATCCATATCAACACAATCCGCTTCAATCTCAACAGAAATTGGTCTGTCAAGCTCATAACTGATTATTTCCTTCAGGATGGATGAACATTTGTTCTTTTCAAGAATATCTTTTCCGCACTTGACATTTTTGATTTTCAGCACATCACCCTGAAGCTCGCCGCTGCTTGCCACAAGAAACGCCTTGCAAATGCTGCATTTTTTGAACAGCGAAACAAGGAGGTTTCTGTAATACTTTTCAGAAAACTCCAGACTTTTGTATTTCACTTTTATTTCAAGGTCACTGAGTCCGTAAACCGATTTCACCTGCTCCGAAAAAGCAAAAAGCTCTGTTTTTGAAATCAACTGCTCCGAGCCGATTTCAACACGGATTCCCTTGTTCTTTATATCAACAAAAAAGTCAATAACCTCCGTGTTTTCAAGGACTTCAGCAAAGTCGTTCAAAACCGTCACCTTGTCAAATACGTCAAGTATTCCTGCCAAAACTTATTCGTTCCCTTCCATTTTGTCAATTTCTTTCATCAATGTTTCAATAATTTTATCTTCGGGGATTTTCCCAACAATCTCACCTTTTTTGAACAGCATTGCACAGCCGTCGCCACCTGCAATTCCAATATCCGCATCCCTTGCCTCACCGGGGCCGTTGACCACGCATCCCATAACCGCAACCTTCAGCTTTTTATCGCAGTTTTCAAGGCGTGCGTTAACTTCCATTGCAATGGGAATCAGATTGATTCTGCACCTTGCACAGGTGGGGCATGAAACAACCTCAACTCCGCCTTCACGAAGACCAAGGGATTTTAGAATTATCTTTGCGGCTTCAACTTCAAGAACCGGGTCATCGGTCAGCGAAACTCTGATTGTTTCACCAATTCCGTCAGCAAGAAGCGAACCGATTCCGATTGAAGACTTCACAATTCCGCTTTTGTATGTTCCTGCCTCGGTAACACCGATATGCAGAGGATAATCAAAGGTTTCCCTTGCCAGGCGGTATGCGGCAATTGTCTTTTTCACGTCCGATGACTTAATTGAAATCACCGTGTCATAAAACCCGTATTTTTCGAGAATCTTCACGTGCCCCATTGCCGATTCAACCATTGCTTCGGGAGTTGCTTCGCCATATTTTTCAAGAATTTCCTTTTCAAGTGAACCGCCGTTGACGCCGATTCTGATTGGAATATTTCTGCGCTTTGCTTCTTCACAAACTGCCCTTGCCCTGTCTTCCGAGCCGATGTTTCCGGGGTTGATACGGATTTTGTCAATTCCTCTTTCCATACAGGTGAGAGCAAGACGATAATCAAAATGTATATCCGCCACAAGAGGAATGTTTATTTTGTTTTTTATGTCATAAATCGCCTTTGCCGATTCCTCGTCCGAAACCGCAACACGAATAATCTCACAACCCGCTCTTTCAAGGTCGTGAATCTGTGCAACAGTCTTTTCAACATCGGCAGTATACGCCGTTGTCATTGACTGAATGGCAACCGGTCTTCCGCCGCCGATTTCAACATTGCCTATTTTAACCTTGCGGATATTTTTCATAATGATTCTCCTTTTTTCAGATTCTTGATGACCTTCAGAAAAACTGTTAAAGGTCATGCTGAACGCAAGTGATGCATCTTGAGATTTTTCGAATCACTTTCTCAGGATGGCCTCTTTGTCGTCATGCTGAGCGTAGCCGAAGCATCTAAATTCTTCATTTTAATTTTTTAGATTTTTTCAAATTCCATGAATTTGTCGATGCGATTCTGATGTCTTCCGCCCTGAAATTCCGCATCAAGATATGCACCAACAATTTCAAGAGCCAAGTCACAGCCCGTAATTCTTTCACCAAGACAGATTACGTTTGCATTATTATGTTCCTTTGTCATTCTTGCGCTGTATGTATCTGTCACGTGAGCCGCTCTGATTCCTTTGATTTTGTTTGCAGCCATACTCATTCCGATTCCCGTTCCGCAAACAAGAATACCACACTCTGCTTCACCGTTATTCACCGCATCACAAACCTTTTTGGCATAATCGGGATAATCGCAGGAAGCATTGTCAAAAGTCCCGAAATCAACAGCTTCAAAGCCCTTCCATTCAAGAAATTTCTTTATTGTTCCTTTCAAATTAACACCACCGTGATCCGAACCTATTGCAATTATTCTTTTTTCCATAACAGTCATCCTCTCCTTGACATAGTATTCTAACATAATCATACCAAATTTTTTTTCAAATATCAATGTTTTTGACAAAAAATATTATATATGTTATAATATTATTGTTAGAAAAGAAAAACATTGAAAGGATGCTAAAAATGGAATACATGAAAGAATATCAGCTTTGGCTTTCCAATGTCACCGAAAACGAAAAAGCAGAGCTTGAAGCAATAAAAAACAACGAAACCGAAATAAAGGACAGATTTTATCAATCCCTTGAATTCGGAACAGCAGGCCTCCGAGGTGTAATTGGAATGGGTCTCAACAGAATGAACAATTATATTGTTGCCCGTGCAACTCAGGGTCTTGCAAATCAGCTCATAAAAACAAATCCCAACGATGAATCTCTCAGCGTTGCAATCTCCTATGACAGCCGCCACAAATCCCAGGAATTTGCAAAGGTTTCGGCATCGGTTCTTGCGGCAAACGGAATCAAGGCATACATTTTTTCAGAACTGAAGCCCGTTCCGGAGCTTTCATTTTCAATCAGACATAAAAAAACAACAGCAGGAATTGCAATCACCGCAAGCCACAACCCTGCAAAGTACAACGGATATAAGGTTTACGGAAGCGACGGCGCACAGCTGAACCCCGACCTTGCTGCAATCGTTCTTGAAGAAATCGAAAAAACCCCAATTTTTGGCGGAGCAAAGATAATGGACTTTGACAAAGGCGTGAACCTTGGCATAATCGAAATTATGGGCGACGAGGTTGAAGAAGAATATTTGAACAATGTTCAGGCTCAATGTCAGAACCCCGAACTTGTTCGTGAAAAGGGCAAGGAACTGAAGTTTGTTTACACCCCCTTCCACGGAACAGGAAACAAGCCCGTCCGCAAAATTCTCAACAGAATAGGTTTTGAAAATGTTCTTGTGGTAAAGGAACAGGAAAACCCCGACGGCGATTTTCCAACAGTTGAATCCCCCAACCCCGAAAACAAGGAAGGCTTCAAAATTGCAATTGAACTTGCAAAGGCAAACGGTGCCGACCTCATCATCGGAACAGACCCCGATGCCGACCGTGTGGGAATCCTTGTCCGTGACAAGTCAGGTGAATATATTGTTCTCACGGGAAATCAGACAGGTGTTTTGCTCACAGAATATATTCTCAGCATGAAGCAGAAATCAGGAACACTTCCAAAGGACGGCTATGTGGTTAAAACAATCGTAACAACCGACATAACCCGTGAAATCTGCAAAAACTATGGTGTTGAAATGAAGGAAGTTCTCACGGGCTTCAAGTTCATTGGCGAAAAAATTAAGGAATCGGAAGAAACGGGAGTGGGAACATATCTCTTTGGCTTTGAAGAAAGCTACGGATGTTTAGCCGGAACATACGCAAGGGATAAGGATGCCGTTGTTGCATCAATGCTTGTTGCGGAAATGGCTCTTTATTACAGAGAAATGGGTCTCAGCCTCTATGACCAGCTTCAGAATATTTATAAAAAGTACGGCTATTATAACGAATTTGTTGTTTCTGTTACAATGGAAGGCATTGAGGGAATAGAAAAAATAAAATCAATTATGGAAGATGTAAGATGCAATCCACCCTCAACCGTTGGCGGAAAAAAAGTAATTGCAGTTCGTGATTACAGCAAATCGGTGAGAACAGACCTTGAAAGCGGAAAAACAGAAGAAATTTTCCTCCCCAAATCAAATGTAATTTATCTTGAACTTGAGGACAAAAACAACTTCATCATCCGTCCTTCGGGAACAGAACCAAAAATCAAGCTTTACTGCCTCCTCTGCGGAAAAACTCCCCAGGATGCAGAAGCAATTGCCGAAATTGTTAAAAAGGATATTGATGAAATAGTAAAATAATTATTGAAAGATTCTTCGAATCACTTCGTTCCCTCAGGATGACCCGCAATTGTTACTGTTACCGTCATGCTGAGCGCAAGCGAAGCTTCTTTTAGATCCTTCGAATCACTTCGTTTCCTCAGGATGACTCTCAATAATTACTGTTGCCGTCATGCTGAGTGCAAGCGAAGCATCTTTAAAATCCTTCGAATCACTTCGTTTCCTCAGGATGACCCACAATTGTTACTGTTGCCGTCATGCTGAGCGCAAGCGAAGCATCTTATAATAACAAAAACACAAAACCGACACTTG
>JAZRMZ010000016.1:0-4044 GCA_045647905.1 Clostridia bacterium | reverse complement strand
CAAAACATTATATCATAAAAACCAAAAGGAGTAAAGGCAAATGCCCCAATTTGATTTTGACAAAAACTACATAAAATACATAATTTTTGATTTCGACGGAGTGTTGATAAACTCCGAACCTGTTTCGGTTAAATCCGCTGTTTCCGCACTTTCCGAAATCGGGATTTCAGCAAAGCATGATGACTTTAAAGCATACATCGGCGCAGGCGAAGATAAATTCATCACCGAACTCTGCCGCAAGCACAACAAAGAAGCCTCAATTGATTCGGCAATGCGGCGGATGTATGATTATTATACCGAATATGCCCGAAAAGAACTTGAAACATTCCCATCGGTTCACAAACTTCTTGACGAACTGAAGAAAAAAGGCTTTCATCTCGCCATTGCTTCAAGCTCATCCTCAGACAAAATCAAGATTTCCCTTGAAGCCGCCAAAATTCCCGAAGATATTTTTGACATTATAATCACGGGAAGCCACGTGTCGGAAAAAAAGCCCTCGCCCGAAATATATTTCCTCACCATGGACGAGCTGGATACCGACCCTGAGGAATGTATCATCATTGAAGACTCTCTCAACGGAATCCGCTCCGCAAAGGCTTCGGACGCATTTTGTTTTGCGGTAACAAGCTCTTTCCCAAAAGAAACCGTTGAAAAAGAAAGCCCCGACTTCATTGCTGACGACATCATTGAGCTGCTGGATATTTTATAATCCTCGACAAGCTCAGAATGACAAACAGAAAAGGAGACCCTCATGTTAAGCTTTATTTTCGGAACCGATGAAGGTCAGAAACTCAAGGAAATATATAAACTTGCAGCCACGGATGCCAAAGAAGGAAAATCCGTTTTTATTCTTGTGCCCGAACAGTATTCCATGTACGCCGAAGCTCAGCTTATTTCAGAAATGGGACTTTCCGTACAGAGCAAAATTCAGATTCTCACCTTTTCCCGTCTTTGCAATCTGATTTTTTCCAAGCTGGGCCCTCTCCGCACCAAATATATGGACAAGGCAGGAAAATTCATAATGACCCGAAAAGCCCTGAACCTATGCGCCGATGAGCTGGAGTTTTTCAAACGCAGTATTCACCGTCACGGCTTTGCAGGACTGATTCAACGAACCGTCTCCGAATTCAAGCGCTATGGAGTTTCACCCCAGAACCTCACCGAATTTGCCGAAAAAACGCAGGATGTGCGTTTTTCAATGAAGCTTCGTGACCTGTCGCTGATTTACCAACAGTTCAACACCCTTGTTGACCAAAACCACTCAAATGCCGAGGATAATCTTTCATTGATAATTCCAAAAATTTCAAAGGCAGACTTTCTGAACGGCAGTTTTTATATCACGTTTTTCAAGAGCTTCACTCCCACAGAGTATGCCGTAATTTGCGAGCTTATGCTGAAATCAGATATGTGCGTTGCACTTTCGGCAGAAAATCTTACAAAAAAATCCACCATTTTTGAAGCACAGAAAAAAACATACCAAAATCTTGTTACATGGGCAGAGCGGTACCATATTTCAACAACTCCTCCCGTGTTTTTGAGTGATGCTCAGGATTCAGAAATTGCACCTGACCTCATTCACCTGAAAAAGAACTTTTTTGAACCGTCACCGTCGGCATATGACAAAAAGCCCCAACACATCCGCATTTCACGTCCCCGCAACTTCCGTTGTGAGGTGAATGACTGTGCACGGCTGATTAAACAGCTTGTTCGTGAAAAGGGCTACTCTTATAATGATATACTTATTCTGACAGGGAACATGGAAAACTATGAATTCCTGATTCCTCAGATTTTTGACGAACACTGCATAACCTACTTCCTTGACCGCAAAACACCCCTCACAAGCAGTCCCTTTATGCGTATGATTATTGCAATTCTTGAGGTTCTGGCATACGGATTTTCCTACGACCGAATAATGCTTATTGCACGTTCGGGCTTTCTTGGTATCCCCACCCATGACATTGACAAATTTGAAAACTATATTCTTGCGGCAGATATTCCCCACAGCTTATGGACAAGCAGACAAAACTGGACATATAATCCCGACAAATTTCAGTTTGATATGTCACACATAAACTTGGTGAAATCAGCTCTGCTGCATCCGCTCCTTGACCTTTCGGATATGTTTTCGGGGCGAAAAACCGCCGCCGAAATTCACGACAACTTTTGTTCATGGCTGGCCAATAACCAAATCCCCCAAATCGTGAGTCAAAAGATTGATGACTTCAAAGCCGCCTCAAAACCCGAACAAGCCGAAAATCTGCGCCTTGTGTGGAACAGCTTTGTTTCGGTTATGGGTCAGATGCGTGATTATATGAAAAATGAAAAAACAACCTTCACAGAATTTTACGAGATTTTCACATCCGCCTGCAGCGAACTGTCTGTTGGTATGATTCCCCCAACTCAGGACAAGGTCATAATCAGTTCAATTGACCTTTTCCGAAGCATAGGAACAAAGGCAGTAATCGTTCTTGGTGCTCTGGACGGAGTGTTTCCCCGTGATTACGCAACCGAGGGTCTGCTCACCGACGCCGAACGCAACACCATGAAGGACTTCGGGCTGAATCTCGCCCCCGACACCTTCACCCAGCAGCAGGAGGAACAGTTCTTAATTTATTCGGTTCTTTCAACCGCACGTGAATATCTCCACATATACGCTCCCCTCAGCGACCGTGACGGAAAGGGACTACGCCCCTCGGAAGTCCTGCGAACCCTGACCGAGGACATTTTTCCACAGCTCAAAATCGAAGAAAATTCGGACGACACCGCCCAGAGCATAGAAAGCCGCACAGCCGCATTCAACAAGCTGGCTGTAAAGCTCTTTGAAAATAATATGGAAGTTTCTAAACTTTCGCCCCTCTGGAAAACGGTTTTCAATCTCCTTGAAAATGATGCAGATTTTGCGCCCAAGCTCCTTCAACTCAAAAAAATGAACGAGGCAACCTCAAACAATCTGCCTCTGACCCTGAAAACCGCAAAAAAATTATACGGAAGCGACCTTGTGTTCAGCGTTTCAAAACTGGAAAAATACAACGCCTGCGCATTTTCATTTTTCATGCGTTACGGACTTCTTGCCGAAGAACGGCTTCTTGGTGGTCTGAATCCCTCGGATACGGGAAACATTCTTCACAGCGTTCTTTGCGACTATTTCAAGAGCAAATCAGAGGAAAATGCCGATTATTCAGGCATCAGCCGCGAAAACTGCTACGCCGAAATTTCAGCATTGGTTGACAGCGTGGGTGCCGACACCAACGAAAATCTCCATTCATCCTCCAATTACTACAAGTATATGATGCTGAGGATGAAAAACATTGCAACGGCAACGGCGTGGAAGCTAATCAAGTTTTATTCCCAGGGCGACTTCCGACCCACAGGTTTTGAAATCAGTTTTGGCAAAAAGGGAACATACCCGCCCTACAAGCTGGATTCCAAGCACGGAGAGGTTTCCCTGAAGGGCTTTATTGACAGAGTTGACACAGCAGAAATAAACGGCAAAAATCACATTGCCGTTTCCGACTACAAATCATCAGAACGCCATCTTGACATGGATTTGGCGGAGGCAGGAATACATTTTCAGCCCTTTGTTTATGCAAATGCTCTCACAAGCCATTTGCCCGACACAACTGTTTCTGCAATGTTCTATCTCCATATGAACGACCCCATTCTGACATACGACACCGAGCCAAGCCCCGACATCCTTGAAAAGGACACAAGCGACAACATAAAGGCTCACGGAAAAATTGTCAATGACCCTGATGTGCTCCGAAGCATTGACAATTTGTATGACGACAAAAAAGCCACACATTACATCAAATGCGACAAAGCATCGCTGATGGAAAAGGAACTATTTGAAAAATCCCTGAAAGATGCCGACAAAAAGGCCGCTGAAACGGCGGATAATATTCTTGACGGAAAAATTGACATAAACCCCGTGAAACTCAAGGGCTTTGACCCGTGCCAATACTGCCCCTACGGCACAGTCTGTCTGAACAAGAGCTGAGAACAAAGCGACTGCGCCGCTCGTCTTGCGGCGGCCGCAGTATTTAC
>JAZRMZ010000015.1:0-2033 GCA_045647905.1 Clostridia bacterium | reverse complement strand
TGGGGATTTTCAAAACGCTTAACCTCATCCCAGATAGTGTCAAGCTGTTGTTCACAATATTTGCGTATATCGGTTAATTCAGGAGATTTATATACACATTTTCCCTTTGCAAAAATCGGTACTTGCAGTTCAACAGCTGTAAAATCTGATATTTTTTTACGCTTCCATGTATGTTCAGGGTCAAATATCTCGTATTCTTCGGAGCTTTCAATTTTTTCGCCTGCAAGGGTAATCACATCAGCTATGGCTTTTCCTGTTTCATTGGCAAAAAGCCTGTACACCTTTTTGAAACAAGGGTTTGTTATTTTTGCAACATTTTCGCTGACCTTTATTTTTGGAATAATTTCTCCGTCTCTTTCCATGGCAACCAGCTTGTACACACCGCCAAAAACAGGCTCAGATTTTGACGTGATAAGTCTTTCGCCAACACCAAAAGAGCTTACGCAAGCACCCTGTTTCAGAATATCACGGATAATATGCTCATCAAGGGAATTGGAAATCACAATTCCAACATCCTCGTATCCTGCATCATCAAGCATCTTTCTTGTCTTTTTTGAAAGATAGGTTATGTCACCGCTGTCAATTCTGACGCCCTTTGGACGTTTTCCCATGGGCTTCAGAACTTCATCAAAAACTTTTATGGCGTTTGGCACACCCGAATTCAGAACATTATATGTGTCAACAAGCAAGGTACAGTTATCGGGATAAGCAAGGGCATATGCCTTGAACGCTTCATATTCGCTATCAAAGGACTGAACCCAGCTATGCGCCATAGTACCAAGAACGGGAACTCCAAACAGCTTGTCCGTAATGGTGCAGGCAGTACCCGAAACTCCGCCGATAAACGCCGCTCTTGCACCGTAAATCGCTCCACTTGCCCCCTGAGCACGCCTTGAGCCAAACTCCATAACAGGTCTGCCTTCAGCTGCACGAACAATTCTGTTTGCTTTTGTTGCAATCAGGCATTGATGATTTATAATCAAAAGCAGCATTGTTTCAATAAACTGAGCCTGAATCAACGGACCTCTGACTGTTATAATCGGTTCATTTGGAAAAATAGGCGTTCCCTCAGGTATTGCCCATATATCACATTCAAATTTGAAATTCTTCAGATAATCAAGAAATTCCTCAGAAAACATACTTTTTGAACGCAAAAATTCAATATCCGAATCAGAAAACTTCAATTCTTCAATATATTCAATAATTTGTTCAAGCCCTGCCATGATGGCAAAACCACCATTATCAGGAACACGTCTGAAAAACAAATCAAAATATGCAATTTCATTCTGCATATTGTTTTTCAGATACCCGTTTGCCATTGTGATTTCATAAAAATCCGTAAGAAGTGTGTAATTCATAATTTTTCTCCATTTTCTTTATCGTTATAGTTTTATTATATAAAGACAGTATAAACTAGATGCCAAGCTTTTTTGTAATTGCGACACATAAGGTTTAGATGCAAATCTTTGTAGTGGCAGGTTCATGTTAAATTAGGACTAAAAAATTCATTTTGGAGATGGGATATCTCCATCCAATACTTTTTGTAATTCAATTTTATTAGTCAATCTGCCAAGAAGAAACATTTCAAAAACTGCTATACGGTTCAACTCTCTCGGACCATCAATTACATATCTGTATTTTTGATATATAGGAGCAAACTCATTAACAATTTGTTCTAACGCTATGTTATTTAAAGTTTCAATTTTAGTAGGATTCAAAATCAAATGTTCTAAAACAGGAGAAATCTCTATCCCGGTTTCTTTTAATATATAATTATAAATTGTTTTATCTTTCTTTTTCAAATAATCACCACACATTGTATTCCGACAATATTCGACATTCCTTATGGTTCATATCAAGTTAGAGCTGAAAATTTATTTGTTTATGCCAATTTTAGAATGATACCAAGCTATTAATAACATATTAGACAAGTCGTATAAGCACATATCGTATTTTTCTTCAACCCTACACATATCTTTAATAATCTCATCATAATTTTTTCTGTGCTTATGTATAAAGTTGCTTGAAATATT
>JAZRMZ010000014.1:0-90056 GCA_045647905.1 Clostridia bacterium | reverse complement strand
CGAATTCTGCACCGCCTGCACAAAGGTCTGCACGCCGTGACCGTTTCGGTTTGCACAACTGATTGTTCTGTCAGCCACGTGCGCCGAACCGTCGCAATAAAAAGTCTCATTCAAAGAAACTGCATTTTCTTCAAGTGCCATTGAAGCAACAGCAATTTTGAATGTTGAACCCGGTTCATAGGAGTCAACAACCGCCTTGTTTCTTCTCAAAAACTGCGTATATTTTGTCAGCGCCGCATTATACTCGCTGTCTTCCAGCTTTTCAAGCTCCTCGTGAACTTCGGGATATTTTTCTTCAACCGCCTCGGTAATCGCAAAGGGTTGGTTCAAATCATAATCGGGCTTTGTTGCCATTGCAAGAATCCCGCCTGTTTTCACATCCATAATAATGGCTGCCGCACCTTCTTCAAGCTGATTCTCAATCCTTGCATTTTCAAGATGCTTTTCGGCAATGTGCTGCATGGTTTCATCAATGGTGAGAACAACGCTGTTTCCGTCCTGTGGCTCATAATAACTCTCATAGTTATCGGGCATTTCAAGTCCTGCCGTTTTGTTTGCAGAAACAATACGCCCCGGAACACCCTGAAGCTGTTCGTTGTAAACCATTTCAATGCCTTCAAGCCCCACATTGTCACTTCCGGCAAAACCGATGACCTGTGAGGCAAAATTTCCGTATGGATAATAACGCTTGCTGTCCTCCGTGAATCTTATCCCGTCAATATTATATGTTTCAATGTATTCACGTAATTCATCAGCCTGGTCTTTTTCAACTTTTTTCTTGATATATTCAAAGCTGGATTCCTTTTGAATCTTTGCAAGAACATCATCTTTTTCAAGACCCAGAATCTCAGCCATCTTTCCTGCAATCTGTTCCTGAGTCTGCTTTGTGTTTCCTCTGACGTTCTTTGGTGAAATGCTTATTGTTTCAACACTGATATTATTTGCAAGAATCTTCATATTCCTGTCATAAATCAGTCCTCTTTTGGGCGTAATCAGATTATCACTTGTCTGTTGTTCTCTCGCCGCAAGAGAAAGCTCCTCACCACGCACAATCTGGAGCCACGCAACTCTCACAATTAAAGCACAGAAAAGGAAGACTGCCCCAATGAGCAGCCATCCTATCTTTCTTCTTTGCATGAATGTAGTTTGTTCGTTTTGCACCTCAATTACCTCCAAAGGATCAATTTCACTTCAGACTTTCCATATGTAATTATATTGGATGCAACAATTCAAATATGCCTGATAAACATATCTTTTAAAAGTTAGTTGAATATGTTCAGAGTCCCGGTCAATGAACCGGCAACACCCTTCACCGCAGGGTCTTCTGATTCAGCTTCGTCATCAACGGGGGTTTCAGCAAAGTCATCTTGTTCCATGTCAACATAAATCATCTGATAATTTTCGGGTCTGACCATTCCAAAATCATTGGCAACCGTCTGCAAATCGGCAAGGTCAACAGCCTTGTCAATCTTCATTTGCAAATCCTGATTGCTTGCAACAATCTTATTGTAATCATCTTCAAGTCCCGCAAGCTCGTTGTTCGCCTCATTGATATTAACATAACCATTAACAATTGCAAAAGCAACCGCAAAGCAAAGGGCAACTTTCAGAAAGCTCGCAAGGCTCTTTGCAGGATTTTTTCTTGTGGAAACCACATTTTTTCTATTCTGTTCTTTTTCGTGAAGTCTGTTTTCATCGTAAGCTCTGTTCCGTTCAGATTTATAATCCAGCTTGTACGCACTGCTTGAATTATAACCGTATAAATTCGCCACTTCAACTTCACCTCATTCTTTATATTTTTTTCACAGCTCTCAACTTTGCGCTGTGCGCTCTAATGTTCTTTTCAAGTTCAATATCGCCCGAAACAATGGGCTTTTTGTTCACAATTTTCACAATCGGTTTCTTTCCACATACGCAAACCGGAAAGTTTTTGGGGCATTCACACCCCGAAGCTAACTTTGCAAAAGCCTGCTTCACAATTCTGTCCTCAAGGGAATGGAATGTTATAATTGATAAAACTCCGCCGGGATTCAACACATCAACAAAATCATTGATAGCCTGTTCAAGAATCCCAAGCTCATTGTTAACTTCAATTCTGATTGCCTGAAAGGTTCTTTTTGCCGGATGCTTATCGGCAAATCTGATTTTTGCAGGAATCGCACTCTTTATTGTCTCGCTGAGCTGAAATGTGGTTTCAATGGGCTTTTCGGCACGAGCCGCAACAATCGCCCTTGCAATCTGCCTTGCAAATTTATCCTCGCCGTACTCAAATATTATCCTCGCAAGCTCGCTTTCAGAATATTCATTCACAACTTCGTATGCCGAAAGCCTGTCTTCACGGTTCATTCTCATGTCAAGTCTTGCGTCCATGTTATAGCTGAAGCCTCGCTCCGCCGTGTCAAGCTGGGGAGATGAAACCCCAAGGTCAAGAATTGCACCGTCAATACCCTTTATTCCAAGTTCCGCAAGAACCCTTTTCACATCGGCAAAGTTTGAATGAACAATGTTCACCATATCACCAAATTCAGCAAGTCTCTTTGATGCCGCTTCAATTGCGGTCATATCACGGTCAATTCCCACAAAGGTTGCACCATCCGTCAGCTTTGAACACACAAGAGATGCGTGTCCGCCGCCGCCGAGAGTTCCGTCCACATATGTTCCCTGAGCCTTGACTTCAAGAAGCTCAACGCTTTCTTCAAGCAAAACCGAAATGTGCTTAAACTCTCCGCTCATAGTCCCAGTCTCTCCATTGCACCTTCAATTTCTTCCGAATCAAGTGACGGGTCGTTCATATATGCTTCCCAGTCTTCCTTGTTCCAGATTTCCATGCAGTTGGAAACACCAACAATAACAACCTCTCTGCCGAGATTTGCATATTCACGATAAGCAGGGGGAATAACAACACGTCCCTGAGTGTCAATCTCGCATTCTGTGGCACCTGCAAAGAAGAATCTGCGGAGCTTTCTTGCGTCAGCACCCTTCAGTTCAAGAAGCTCTTGCTGAAAAGCCTCCCATTCTTCCTTTGAATAAGCACACAGGCAGTCATTAACACCCTTGGACAGCACAAAAGTTCCACCAAGGTCATCTCTGAACTTTGATGGAATGCTAACTCGACCTTTTGTGTCAAGGTTATGGAAATATTCGCCAATCAACATAGCCTTGTGCTCCTTGTGCATTCTCTGCCGTTTTTCATACCACTTTGTGGAACTTCGCTCCACTTTGTACCACTTTCCTCTATTTTACTATACTTTTTTGCATTTTGCAATAGTTTTTCAAAAAAAAATTAAAAAATTTTTTCAGATGTATAAATCAGGCCAAAATCCACTCACATCAAGACTTTCAACGTGTAAACCCTTCCCCTTTCCCCCAATACAGTCAACTCAAGAACTTTACAGAGCAAAACACTTGCCGATGTCATCCTGAGTGGAGCGTTAGCGGAATCGAAGGATCTCATTTAAAGATGTTTCGACTTCGCCTGCGGCTTTGCTCAACATGACAAATTTTAGGAATCGTCTGCTTAGCCCGACAGCATTGCCCTTTTCCCTCAGTTTTTTTAACAAGTGGAGCAAAATCCCACACATTTTTTGTATTTCCCCATCAAATGCTCGGTTTTGCACAAAATTTCTTTTCAAATATTATAGACAAATTCTTCTTTTTGTGTTATCATTGTATTTGCGACAATTATTTTATTATTTTGAAAACGAATATTCTGTACAATGAGGGTTACGCTATGTAAAAAGCGTATCTCTGAGTTTATCTCCCTTATGGTGCAGAATAATAAAAATAGTTGTCGCAGACTATCAGAGTGATACGTTTTTTGGATGTGTCACTCAGGTGGCACATCTTTTTTATTAAGGAGCGATAACTATGATCAGCTACAAAAAACTTTATCACAAACTTTTCAACGACATTACCGACACAATTGAAATCATCGAAAGCACAAATGATATTTTGAGCCAAACACACTTCAAAGCTCTGGACAAGCTGAAGCAATCCCAGATTGAGGCTGAAGATATGTACCTTGATATGTGCGAAAAAGCGTACCCCAACGGCGAAGACCTTGAAAAATAATTCAAACATTGGAGTTTTACTTCGACTGCGTTCAGGATGACCTCTTTGGTGTCATTCTGAGCCAAGGGCGAAGAATCTTTGTGTTAAAATAATAAATCCCGATGAAGCTCACCGCTTCATCGGGATTTGATTTTTATAACATTTCACTCCGAAGTTCTTATCACTTTCACTTCGTTTTCCTCAAGCATTGCCAACAATCTTTTGTCAGGCTCGCCCTCGGTGATGATATAGTCAACTTCGCTCATGGGCACCAGCTTCACAAAGCCAACACCGCCCATTTTGCTTTTATCGCAAAGATAATACTTTTCCCTTGCGTTTGCAAGCATTTTGTGCTTTATACCACATTCCGCTTCGTTGCTTTCAAGAATACCGGCATCAGATGTGATACCCTTGCTTGAAAAGAAAATTTTGCTTGCAAAATAATTTTCTTCAATGGCCTTCTCTGCAAGTGTTCCCACAAAAGACTGATTGTTGCTGAGAACACCGCCAACCGAAATCACTTTCACGTGTTCACAGCCCGAAAGCTCTGCAACAACACGCAAGGAGTTTGTTATAACCGTGACGTTTCGGTGGTTTTTCAGTTCCTTTGCCATAAAAAACGTGGTTGTTGAAGCATCAAGAAAGATTGTGTCACCTGCCGCAACATATTTCACAGCTTCCTTGGCGAGCATCATCTTTGCCTCAACATTTATGTGCTTTCTTTTTTCCAGCGAAATCTCATATGTTCCGCCGTCAATAGGAACTGCTCCGCCGTGAGTTCTTCTGAGAGCCTCTTGCTTTTCAAGTTTTTCAAGGTCTCGTCTGACGGTTTCCTCCGTCACACCAAGCTCTGTGCTCAGTCTGTTTACCGAAACCACCCCGTCCGAATTCAAAAATTCCAGAATCTTTTTCTGGCGTTCAAGTGCAAGCATTCCATTCCCTCACTTCATTATCTTTTTCAAAAAAACTCCTTCTCTGCATACTGAATGCACACAAAGAAGGATGCTGTTTTTCATAAATGTCTGTTCTGATATTTATTTTTCACATTTACCGATAATTTTCACAATTGACCCGTTTTTGAGTCCTGCGGAATTTGCATCATCGGTATCAATATGCATTTCCACATTGAAGTCATCACGAACTCTCACCTGAACATCATAAAATCTGGTGGGCTTGATTCCCTCAACCTCAACATCAACATAATCATTATCCTTGATGCCGTTTTCCTCGGCATATTCGGGTGTCAGATGAATGTGACGGTTGGCAATAATAACGCCTTCCTTGAGGTATACACATCCCTTGGGGCCAACAAGCACCAACTTTTCGGAGCCTGCAACATTGCCCGAAGGACGAACAGGGGGGCTCACCTTGAGAACAAATGTATCTGTTCTGGAAATCTCAACCTGAGTGTTCTTTCTCACAGGGCCCAGAACTCTCACATTCTCAATAGACTTGAGAGACGGTCCAACTAACGTCACAACTTCCTCAGATGCATATTCACGACCCATAAGGTACTTCTTCACATGAAGCTCATAACCCTTGCCAAAAAGGGTTTCAAGGTCTTCCTGCGACAAATGAACATGGCGCTGAGAAACGCCGATTTTGATTTGTCCTTTGTTATTTATATTGTCAATAACTGATTTCACAGCCTTTGCAATTGCGTCTGTATCATACATATGCTTCACCCCGAACAAGGAACATCTGTTCCCTGAACCTATGTTTCATATTTCCGTCTTTCCGGATTGTCTTTTTTAGCCTTCCATGTCAAAGAACTTTGTCAGTTCTGCATGGGGTCTTGCAATAACAGCCGAGCCAAAGATGTTTCCAATCTGGTCAGCAGCACTGAGACCTGCCTCAACAGCAGCCTTAACCGCCGAAATTTCACCTGCAACAACAAATGTAACAAGTCTACCGCCAAGTCTCTTTTCGGTATGAACAACACGAACATCCGCAGCCTTTGTCATTGCATCAAGACCTTCAATTGCGGCAACAAGACCCTCAACCTCAATCAAACCGATTGCTTCGGGGTATGTCACAGCTTCGTCTTCAACACCAAAGAAGGTCTTTGGCAGCTTTTTGTTGTACTTGTCCTTGTTCATATCAAGAAGATAAGCCATCTTTTCTGTGCCAATACCGGGATTCGGTATGGTGTGCGAAATAATGTACTTTCCCTCTGCTTCTGCATATTCCTTACCTGCTTCAATTGCCGCCTTAACAGCCGCAACGTTGCCCTCCACCTTTATCTGCATCACAAGAGGCGCCGGAACGTCAAGGCTTCCGGGACGGGTACGGTCAAATGCAATAATTTTAACGTCTGCAGCTTTTGCACAGATGTCTGCCGCAACTACTGATGTTGTAAAGCTGTAAACTTCTAACATTCCCAATGCTTTCATAGGATTTTTTCCTTTCTGTGTCAATTGAAGTATTACTTCATCTTTTCTGTTGCTTTCCATTGGCAGAGGTGTATTGAATCCCATATGCCCTACCAACAGCAAAACACATAACTAAGTTTCCAATTCAGGGTCGCAGAGTTTAAGTCGAGAAAATTTGCCGGCTTAAACCATAAGCGGTTCAATGCCCCCTGCCAAAAAAACTAAACAATATGGAAACCATCAACCAAAACACAGCGTCTCTGACGTGTGAATGATCTTGCTGATGTGATACCTTCGCCTGTGGGGCCTGCAATGGTAAAGGTTGTGTGACCTTCGCCTCCTGCACCGATACCTGCATACGAAGGTGCATTCTTAACAAATATTGTTGTTTCAACAGCTCTTGCAAATGCAGTAAGTCTGTCAACATTCTTTGAATGGATATGAGCTGAATGACGGTTGCCGTGTTCAGCCTTGCAAGCCTCTGTGATTGCTTCTTCAATGTCCTTAACTCTCACGATGGGGAGAATAGGCATCATCATTTCAACCTGAACAAAGGGATGCTTTGCATCTGTTTCACAAATAATCAATCTGGGGTCTGCTTCAATTCCAAGCTCCTTCAGGAACAATCTTGCATCTTTGCCAACCCACTTTTTGTTGATACCAAACTTTCCGTCCTTTTCAACCAAAGCAACCTTAACAAGTTTGTCAACTTCTGCACCCTTCAAAAGATATGCACCGTTCTTCTGCATATTGCTGATCAAGCTGTCTGCAACTGAGTCAAACACGAAACACTCTTTTTCAGCAATACAGGGAAGGTTGTTATCAAAGCTTGCACCCTTGATAATATCAGATGCAGCCTTTTCAATATCTGCTGTGTCGTCAACAATAACAGGAGGATTACCCGCACCTGCACCGATTGCTTTTTTGCCCGATGAAAGGAGCATCTTAACAACACCGGGGCCGCCTGTTGCAACAAGCATTCTGACAATTGGCGACTTGACCATTTCATTTGAAGTGTCCATTGTTGGGTTATAAACCGAAACAACAAGGTTTTCAGGGCCGCCTGCTTCAAGAATACCACGGTTAACAAGGTCAACAGCATAGTTTGCAATCTTCTTTGCGTTGGGGTGAGGATTGAAAACAACCGCATTACCGCCCGCAATCATACCGATTGAATTACAAATAACTGTTTCACTTGGATTTGTTGAAGGAGTGATACTACCGATAACTCCAAAAGGAGCCATTTCAATCAAAGTGAGTCCTGCATCGCCGGTTTTCACAATGGGCTGAAGGTCTTCAGTTCCGGGAGTTTTGTTTGCAACAAGCTGATGCTTGATAATCTTATCCGAAACTCTGCCCATACCCGTTTCTTCAACACCCAGTTTTGCCATAACTTCGGCTTCTTCAAGGGTAAGACGGCGAATTGCTTCAATCATTTTTTCTCTCTGTTCAACTGTATAGCTCTTATACTGGATATATGCCTTCTGAACAGCCTCAAGAGCCTCTGTCATTGTGGGGAAAACACCCTTCAGCTTTTTGTCGGGTTCAACCGCCACATCCATATTTTTAATTACATTTTCAACAATACGGCTTATGTACTTTTCATCAACCATTTTCATTCACCTCAACTAAATAATTGTATTCCACATTTTCTCATCAGGATTTGCAATAACCGAGCTGTCAAGGAACATTGTTCCGTCAGCAACCTTTGATTTTGCATATTCAATTGCGCTTTCAACAGCAGCAACCTCACCTGTGAGAAGCATATATGACTTTCCGCACATACCTCTTGCAACTCTGAGCTCAATGAGATTCACAATCGCAGTCTTTGCCGCAATATCAGCCGCAAGAATAATTGATGCTGCCGAATAGGTCTCAAGAACTCCAAGAGCACGTCTGTCCTCAATTTCAGTCGTTCCGTAAAGTGCCGGAAAAATTGATTCATGAGGGTTACCCAGAACAAAACTGTCAATCAACTTTTGGGGGAACATTGTCTTTACCGCATCAATTGAAGCACGAACCGCACTCAAATCGCCCTCGATAAGGATAATGTATTTACCCGGACAAACAACCTCGGCTTCAATAACCTTTACCTCAGCTGTTTTAATCATTATATCGGCGGCCTTCATACCGGTGGAAACCGTTGTGAATTCAGCCATCGCCAATGCCTTTGCCATTTATAGATTTCCTCCCTTTCTACTCTTTCACTTCAACCACGATATAATTTTCTTTTATATCTTTCACAATACCCTTGCAAGGAGTGTGAATTTCGGCACCAAGCCCTTCTCAGCTTGCAAGTTTTTGATACTTTTCAACTTCATCGCCCTTTTTGACAATGGGCTTTGCAGGCTGGCCTATATGCTGTCTCAGCATAATCTTCAAGGTCTTGCAATTCTTTGCAAAGTCCTTTGGAATCTCTTTTATAGGCGCCTCCACGTCATACTCACTCACTCCAAGACGGCTGATGAGCCTTTCCATTGGAATGGTTCTGTATTTTCGGTATTCATTCACGTCCGTGAACTTTGGTTCTTTTTCAGGAACAACACCGTTTTCTCTCAACTTGTTACGGAACACTCCGATGAGAGATGCAGGCGAAAGTCCCTGCTGGCAGGCATACATTTCGCACACTCTGCACTGTGAACAATACGCTGCATTGAGCATTGCCGGCAGGTCGCTTGTCATACCCTTTGACACAGCCCTCATAAAGGCGTGGGGTTCAATTGGATGTCCAAGAAGGTTTCTTGTGCACATATCCGTACACATCCTGCATTGACAGCAAGAGCTCATTGCTCTGTATATATTAATTTTTGTACTTGTTTTCTTCTTCATAATAACGGGATGATTTTTTGGCAAAACCAAAACAGCATTTGTGGTTTTGGTAACAATATCATTCTTCTTTGCCAACGCACCCATCATTGCACCGCCGCTCAGATATTCACATTCCTGTGATTTTTCGCCTCCTGCAAGTTCAACCAATGCTTTCAGCGGCACACCGATTGGAACTCTGTATGTTCCGGGCTCTTTAACTTCACCCGCAACAGTCACAAACTTATAACAAACAGGAGTGTTTTCGTTCATGGCAAAGTAGGTATTGAGCATTGTTTCAACATTATATACTACAACACCTTCCGAAATAGGAAGCTGTCCCGGCTTCACCACTCTGCCCGTTGTTTCATAAATAAGTATAATTTCATCACCTGCGGGATAAACCTCAGGCAAATGTGCAACCTCAACCTTTTCAAAGGATGAAATATGCTCATCAATTTTTTCAATTGCTTCGGTATAAACAGACTTAATTGCCACAATGGCACGCTTTGCGCCAACCGCCGAGCGAACAGTGTCCAGCATAGTCAGAATTTCTTCTGTGTACGCCGACATCAACTGTCTGTGAAGTCTGAACAAAGGTTCACATTCAGCACAATTGAGAATCACCGTATCTGCCTTATCCGAAAGCTTTGCATAAGAAGGAAATCCGGCGCCGCCTGCACCAACTACTCCGCATTCTTTCATAAGTTTCTGTAACTGGGTCATTTGCATAATAGTTTTCCTCCTTTCAAACACTCAATCAAAAATTGTATCTATGCAAACTCAGCACCATCGTCAACAATACCGACAATTGCAGCGTCAACGGGAGCAGTTTCCTTGCCGCAGCCGATACGAGCCGCACTTCCCAGAGCCACCAGAACATATTCACCGATACCTGCACCGATGTTGTCAATGGCAACCAACTGAGAATTTTTTGCAGACATTTTTTCAACGGGCTCAACAATCATAAACTTGTTGCCCACAAGATTTTCGTTCTTGCGTGTTGAAACAACGCTGCCGATTACTTTTCCGATAATCATAGTTATTTTCTCCCTTAAAAAATTCAGAAAGACGGGGCAGAGCAGAAAGCTCCGCCCACAGCCTTACTTTAGCCCAAAATTTCTTATTTGAGAATAGGCAAAATCTTCTCAACATCGTTGTGAGGTCTGGGAATAACGTGTGTAGCGATAATTTCGCCAAGCTTCTGAGCGCTCTGTCCACCTGCTTCAACAGCAGCCTTAACAGCACCAACGTCACCACGAACCATAACACTTACAAGACCTGAACCGATCTTTTCTGTGCCAACCAAAGTTACGTTAGCAGCTTTAAGCATAGCATCTGCTGCTTCGATTGCTGCAACAAGACCTCTTGTTTCAACCATACCCAATGCTTCCTGTGCCATTTTTCTTACCTCCTTTTTAATCTCAACAACTGTCTCCTCTTTTGCGGGAGCAGTATTCTTTTTCAACTCTTCTGTGTTGCCGATAACGGCTGTTTTAGTTTTGGTAGTTTTCTTTTCTGCCATCACTTACCACTCTTTTCTTAGAACTTGGGAAGAATCTTCTCAACATCGCTGTGAGGTCTGGGAATTACGTGTGTTGCAACGAGTTCACCAAGACGAGCAGCCATTGTGCCGCCAGCTTCAACTGCAGCCTTAACTGCACCAACATCACCACGAACCATAACACTAACAAGACCTGAACCGATCTTTTCTGTGCCGATGAGAACAACTTCTGCTGCCTTTACCATTGCGTCTGCTGCTTCAACTGCTGCAACGAGACCTCTTGTTTCAATCATACCTAATGCTTCCTGTGCCATTTTAAATTTCCTCCTAATTAATATATATGTTGTTAATTATTATTCATTTTTGAGTGAGTATTTGAATTACTCATTGATTACTGCAATCTTGAGACCTTCCATCTTCACATTGGTAACAAATGCTTCATTAATCTGTTCAATGGGGAACTTATGAGTGATAAGCTCCTTGATGGGAAGACCGATTGCAATTGCTCTCTTGAGGAAGTCAAATGTTGTTGCATAATCACGGAGTGTATAAACCCATGAACCAACAAGGGTGATTTCCTTTGAGCAAAGGTCAAAGTGGGGATTGATTGTTGCGTCTCCACCGTTGATGAAGAAGCCAAGCTCACAAAGACCGCCACCGCTTCTGATGAACTTATAGATATTGCTGTGAGCAACAGGTGAACCTGTGCACTGGAAAGCAAAGTCAGCAAAATGACCTCCAAAGCTATCCTTAACTGCACCTGCAAGTTCTTCAATTCCGTTATGGTCTTTGAAGTTAACTGTTTTGTCAGCACCCATTCTCTTTGCAAAATCAAGTCTCTTCTGTTCACCGTCAACTGCCGTGATATTTTCAACACCCATTGTTCTGAGAACAGCGATACAAATCAAACCGATAGGACCGCAACCCTGAACAACAACACGGCTGTTGAATCTCAGAATACCTGTTGTTTTTGCACGTTCAACTGCGTGGATAAGAACCGCACAAGGCTCAATGAGGATTCTGGAATCAAGGTCAAGGTCAGACACGTTAAATACGGTTGAACCGCCTCTGATAACCATATAATCCGCAAACCAGCCATTGAGGTGAATATCGTCATCCGGTACCAGACCATAAACGTCTGCGCCTCCAACGTTCTGTTTGTTCAAGTCAAACATTGTGATTTCAGGGTCATCCTTGAGAATAACACAAGTCACAACCTTATCACCGATATTAAGGGGCTTGCCTGCGCTGTCCTTCTTTACATTTTTACCCATCTTTACGATTTCACCAGTACCCTCGTGACCGAGAACTACGGGAATAAGACCAAATGGGTCACGCTTGAATTCATGAGCATCTGTTCCGCAGATACCGCAGCCTTCAACCTTAACAAGAATATCATCATCGCCAAGTTCGGGAATGGGGTACTCTTTAAGTTCAATCTTTTCAATGTCTGTGAGAACAGCCGCACGGCACTTTGAAGGAACTTCGCCCGCAGCCTTTGAAGCCTTTGGTGCACCTGTTCCCTGCATGCCTGCAAGAACCTGTTTTACAATCTGTTCAATTTCAATATTGTTCATTATATGTAATCTCCTTTCTAAAGAATCAAAATCTTAGTTTTCATTCATAATCTCGTCCAGAACCGAAGCCCCGTAAGCCGAAAGAATAGTATCCTGTTCCTCCGAGCCGCCGCTGACTCCCAAGCCTCCGACGATTTTACCATGATAAATCAACGGGTCTCCGCCGCCGAAAATAACAATCTGTCCTCCGTTTGTGTGCTGAATCCCATATAACGGGCCATCGGGCTTCGCCAATGTACTCAGCTTTTTTGTGGACATTTTGAGTGCAACCACCGTATACGCCTTGTTGAGCGCAACATCAAAGCTTGCAATATATGAATTATCCATACATTCAATCGCAATGGGACGGCCCGCTTCATTTGAAACAGCGGCAACAATATTAAGTCCCATGGTCTTTGCCTTGGCTTCAACCATTGCAATGAGCTTTCGTGCCTGTTTAAGACCAAAAGCCTTTTCCTCACGCTTTGTATCGGCAAGTTGCCTTGTTACAGCCTCCACAATACGGGCAAGTTTTTCGTCATTCACAAATGACACCTCCCCGAATTATTTTCCAAGCTGTGCAAGAACCTTCTTTGTGATTTCAGCAATAACTGCAGCTTCATCAGATGCTCCGCCTTCTTCAGCAACTCCGCAATCCGGAATATGACAGTTGTGGCAGCTCATATGACCGTTCTTGTTATTGGGGCAAAGGTCTGCAGGATGCTTACCTGACATACCGAATGCACGTCTAACTTCATAGAGCTTCTTCATCTGTTCTTTTGTGAATTCCTGAGGTCCGCCCAACTGATTTGAGAGGAACAGAAGTTCAGCATAGAATTCAAGTGATTCCATCTTGTGGTATGCCGCAAGAAGTGAATCAGAATAAGCAAGTGCACCGTGGTTCTCAAGAAGAACTGCATCATAGTAGGGCAAGTACTTCTCAACTGCATCGGGAATTTCATTTGTTGAAGGTGTTCCGTATTCTGCAATGGGAACACAACCGAGAGCAATAACAGCCTCAGGCATGATGGGCTGTGTCAGGGGCTTACCTGCAATAGCAAAGCTTGTTGCATAAATGGGGTGAGCATGAACAACCGACTTAACATCAGGACGATGCTTATAAACTCTCATATGCATTTTAATTTCAGAAGAAGGCTTGAAGCCCTTGTTTGCCTGAATAACGTTACCTTCAGCATCAACCTTACAGATGTATTCGGGTGTCATGAAACCCTTACTAACGCCTGTGGGTGTGCAGAGGAACTCATTATCAGAAATTTTTACTGAAATGTTACCATCATTTGCAGCAACCATTCTTCTGTCGTAGATTCTTTTACCAATGTCGCAAATCTGTTTTTTGATTTCGTATTCTGACATCATAATAACGACTCTCCTTTTTTTATGTAAGTTTAATTAATTTACTTGTTAATTTTTGGACAATCTGCCCTGTTTAAATAATACCACTATTATCACTGTATGTCAATAGGTTTTTGTGATTTTTTCTTTGTTTTTGTTGTTTTTATCTGAATTTTTTTGGTTTTCTGTCGATTGCCAGATAATCTATCAAATCCTGAATACCTTCACCGGTTGTTGATGACACCGGAAAAACCAGCTTGCAGCCCGCAAGTTCAAGCCACGCCGTTGCCCGTTCAACATTTGCATCAGGCTGGTCAATCTGAGTCACAATGCCGATAACTTCACGATTCACCTGGGCTGTACAGCACGGTGGATACAACGAATATGGTTCTCTTGCGCTGATAAGCATCCCCACAACATCGGCTTCATAGGAGTAAAGCGCCAATGCTCTGCCAAGAATCTTGTTTTCGGCATATTCCCCCGGAGTATCAATCAGAATATCATGATAATTTATGTACTGGGTTTTGTGATAACCAATCTTTTCGCCTTTCAGAGCCTGAGTAAGTGTTGTTTTTCCGCACTCACTCCTGCCCACAAGTATCATCTTCTTCATAACTCTTATGTTCTCGTGATGGGACAAACAGTGAAGCCCAGAGTTTCCTGTGCATAATCACAAAGTGCTTTAAGTGCCGCATCAACCTCCGAAACAGTGCCCGTCACAATCAGCGTTCCGCTGAAACGGTCAACAAAACCGATTTCTGCACCCGATGCCTTCATTGCAATATCTGCCGCAATAATGGCAGTTTCTGCAGGAGACATTGTAACGATACCGATTGCCGCCTTTGAATAGTCAATGGCAGGGTCAAGTCCCAGCTTTTTGTAAAGAATTCTGTCAGGGTTTGCAATTATGTGAGCAAGAGTAATCTGCTTACCCGGAACAAGCTCCTGAATTATTCTCATTCTGTCCGAAAAATCCATAATGTCTGCCATTCGTCAACCTCCTATCCGGCAATTAAGCCCTGTTTCTTCAACCACTTTTTTGAGTTTCTGTATTTTTTCGTCCGGAATCAAATCAATTCCGTGAAGCTCATAAGTTCTGCCAAGACCTTTATACTTATCCTCGCCCAATCGGTGATAGGGCAAAAGATGAAGCTCCTCAACAGTTTTGAGACTTTTTGTGAATTCCGCAATACCTCTGATTTCTTCTTCCGTATCATTGAAAGTTGGAATCACCGGAACACGGATAATCAGCTTGTTTGCATCAGCCGCAATTCTTCTTGCATTTTCAAGAATCAGTTCGTTTGGCTGAGTTGTGAACTGTTTGTGTTTTTCGCTGTTGGTATGCTTTATATCCATCAGATATAAATCAAGGTAAGGAAGAAGTTTTTGAATCTTGTCATATCCTGCGCAACCCGTGGATTCAAGAGCTGTGTTTATGCCCTTTTCCTTGCAGGCTCTGAGGATTGCCGCCGCAAAATCCGGCTGTGCCAAGGACTCACCTCCCGAAAGGGTAACTCCCCCTCCGCTGCGACGGTAATAGATTCTGTCCTTTTCGATTTGTTCCATAACCTCCGCAACCGTCACGTCACGACCCATAACTTTCTCTTTCCCGTCAACAATCATTGTTTCAATCTGATGACTTTGGGATTCAGGGTTGCAGCACCACTTGCACCTCAAAAAGCAACCCTTGAGAAAAACTATTGTCCTCACGCCCGGCCCGTCATGAACCGAAAAACGCTGAATATCAAATATTCTTCCCGTTGTGTTTAAATAATCGTTGTTCATTTATATTTCCTTTCTCCGACATTGTGCCGAAAGAAAACTGTTCCTTTTTATATCACATATTTATAAAACCGAGGAAAAATTGTTCAGATTGTGTGATTTACCGACCGCCACATCATCACAACTAAGACCGTGATAAATTTCCGCAGATTGGGCGGTTGAACAACTTTTCCATAAAACCGAGGAAAAATCGTTCAGATTGTGTGATTTACCGACCGTCGCGTACTTTGTGTACGCAAGCGGAGGTAAAGCGCGCGATATGGGCGATTTTAACCGGTTTTATCAGAAGCCCTTTTGTTCGGTTCTGTTTATTATATCATCCTGCAAAGATTTCGAAAGAGTTGTGAACAATGCGCTGTAGCCTGCAACACGAACCACAAGACCTTTATATTTTTCAGGATTCTTCTGGGCTTCGATAAGTGTTTCACGACTTACAACGTTGAACTGAACATGGCTTCCTTTCTGGTCAAAATAACCACGAATGAGAGCCACAAAGCTTTCAAGACCTTCGGGGCCTGCAAGTGCCGACGGATGGAACTTCATATTGAAGAGAGTTCCGTTTGACGCAATGTAATGGTCGAGCTTTGCAACAGAGTTTGCAGAAGCTGTGGGACCATTTATATCTCTGCCTGCCGCAGGAGAAACACCGTCCGCAATGGGAGTCTTTGCAAGTCTTCCGTCAGGGGTTGCACCTGTCTGCGCACCAAGAGGAACATTTGCCGAAACAGGGTAGAGACCTGCATGATAAATACCGCCACGGGGGTTCTTGTACTTTTCAATGGGTTTTGTGTATGTATATGCAACATCACGTGCAAATGCATCAATTTCGCAATCATCGTTGCCAAACTTGGGAACATCGTTGATAAGTTCAAGAATCTTCTGATGCTTATTTGAAGAACCCTTTGAAGCTCCGCCTTCAACAACCTGCTTGTAAATTTCAGCAATCTGCTCTTCCGAAACTTCAACACCCTTTGACGCAAGTCCCTTGACAACTTCAAGAGTAATCTTTTCAGCATCGCCTGTTGCTGAATCAACACCAAAGTTGTTGGCAAGAGCTTCTTTCAGCTCGCCGAGAGTAAACTGTCTCTCTTCAAACACCAGCTTGCGTATTGCGTAAAGACCGTCAGCCATATTGGCAACACCAAAGCCTTGAGGACCTGTGAAGTTGTAAATGGCACCGCCCTCCTGAACGCTCTTTCCTCTGCCGATACAATCCTCAATCATACTTGAAAGGAAGGGCAGGGGAGCACGTTCCATATGAGCAAGGTCAATTGCATTATCAGCATCAACCATAAGTTCAATCATATATTCCGTCTGAGCCTTGTATGCATCATAGAATTCGCAGAAGGTGGTCATATCATTCACATCACCGGTTTTGATACCAATCTGCTTTCCGTTGTCAACACCATTTGAGAACACAAGTTCAAGAGGTCTGAGCATATTGAAGAACGCCGCATCATGCCAACCGTCCGTCTTGCCCATCTTCTGAGGTTCAACGCAACCGATGATATTATACTGTCTTGCATCCTCCAACGTGAGGCCACGGCTCACAAGGGCAGGAATGATAACTTCATCGTTGTAATAAGCAGGAAGACCGATACCCGTTCTGGTCAGCTCACCTGCTCTGATTAAGAATTCGTGAGGAGTTTTGTTCCATACACGAACCGAAAGTGACGGCTGAGGAAGCATAATATGCATTGATGCATTGATACACATAAATGACAAATCATTTGTTGTGTCAACGCCGTTTTTATCCTGACCGCCTGCAATGAGGTTCTGGAACAAGCTGTAACCCGCAAAGCCCTGAGCCGAAGCATCGTCACGAACCTTTGTGAAGCTGTTGAGCTTAATCCATACGCAGTCAACAAGCTCCTGTGCCTGTTCACGGGTAATCTTTCCGTTTTTCAAATCCTTCTTATAATAAGGATACATATAAATATCAAAGCGACCGGGAGAAATTGAGTGGCCGTTTGACTCTGTCTGAATCAGCATCTGAACAAACCAGAAGCTCTGACAAGCCTCATGAAAGTTTTCAGCACCGAACTGAGGAACACGGCTACAGTTCTTGCCGATTGTCTTCAATTCCTCACGTCTTACAGGGTCAGTACATTTTTCAGCCATTTCGTAGGCAAGCTTTGAATATCTCTGAGCAAAAGTGATTGCCGCTTCACAGCTTTCGATAACCGCATTAAGGAAGATTCTTCTCTTGACAGCATCACCTTTTTTTGCATCAATCGCACTGAGTGCCGCCTTTGCCTTTTTGATAATTCCATCATAACCGATGCGAAGCACCAAATCATAGTCGGCTGTCACGTGCCCGATACCATTGAAGAAATAGTTGCCGGGGGTAAATACATTACCACCGATTGCATCAATTGTTTCGGGGCGCATATAAGAGGTTGCAAGTTCGCTTGTGGTTTTACCCTTCCAGTATGCAAAAACCTCCTTCAAAGCCTTCTTTGAATCTTCGGTCAACACAAAGGGATCAGCCGCTCTTGTTTCAATAGTGTCAAACTCATCCTCAATCCACTGGAATGAAAATTCGGGGAAAATCTGACAACTACGCTGTGACTTTGTTGCACTCCCAACAACAAGCTCGTCCTCATGTATAATAATAGGAAGGTTTTCGAGAATATGTCTGAAAGCCTTTGCCCTTCTTGTTATTGTGGGCATTCCTTCTGTTTTTTTATAGGATTCGGTAAGCAAAACCGCACGTTCAACCTCAATTTCGGGAGCTTTTTCAAACAAAGCTTCCTTCAAGCGGTCAATACGGGGGCTTTTTACGATTTCTTTTGAATAATACTTCGCCATAACCGTCCACTCCTTTCAAAAAGTCATACTTTTTCAGCTTTTTCATTAAACCCATTCTACCACAAAACCAAAAAAATGTCAACACATTTCACAGAAAAAAACAGAAATTTTCAAAGAAAAGCAAAACAAAAAGACAAAATCCGCATCGCTTCAACAATTCAGAAATTAATCCATTGATTTATAATCAGGTAAAAAAATAACTCCTATGCGGTATATATTGCATAATCAGATTTCAAGCGCATTTGTCGGGGGCAGACAATTATGATTTTTACATACATAAAAGGTTGTCTGATCATTTAAAACAGGATATTTTTTATTATCTTTCACCACAGATACATTTGCCCAAAAAGGTAATTGTTCTCTTATTTGCTCCAAATCAGAATCCTCTTTTAGTGCAATGGTAATGTGAGGCATATCGTTTTGATATAACAACATTGCAATCAAAAACATACTGTTGCCTGACGGATACTCATATGTTTTAGCCGACATAAAAATCATCTGTTTTTCCAGAAGCTCCTTATACTCTTCCTTCTCTGAAATTTGGTACAATCTGACCAAATTATATGCCATAACTGAATTTCCGCTGGGAATTGCTCCGTCGTAAGTTTCCTTTGGATTTAAAAACAGTTCCGAATTTTTAGGATCCGAAAGATAAAAACCGCCGTTTTTATGGTCCATAAACAGTCTGACCGTTTCTTTACAGAAATTTTCCGCTTTTTCAAGATAAGTTATATCCAGCGTCGAATTATAAAGCTCAATCAAAGCCGTGATATAAAATGCATAATCATCAAAAAAGGCATACTTTGAACACTTTCCGACACGAAAACTTGTGTAAAGCCTTAATCCTTCAGTCATATTTGTTTCTATAAACTTCTGTGCTTCTTGCGACACTTTAAGATATTTGCGTTCACGAGTAACCCTATAAAGCACAGATAATGCCGTAATCATTATAGAGTTCCACGATAATAGAATTTTATCATCAAGGTGAAGCTTAAAACGTTTTTTGCGATAACCGTACAGTTTTTTTATTTCATCCTGATATTCATCCGACAAATCGTTGCTTTTAAGAAGATTGGGAATATTCACACCCTCAAAATTACCTTCCTCTGTAATATCAAAAACCTCGGCAAACCTTCTGCCCTTATCTTCCCCCAAAACACTCATTATTTCTTTTAGCGAAAAGGTGTAATATTTTCCCTCAACCCCTTCGCTGTCAGCATCCTGAGCACTATAAAATCCCCCGTCTGCAGATGTCATTTCATTTATAATATATTCCGCAGTTTTTTCGGCGGTATGAAGATAAATTTTGTTATTGGTTATACTGTAAGCCGCCGCATATGCTATTATCAACAGAGCGTTATCGTAGAGCATTTTCTCAAAGTGAGGCGCAAGATAGTATTTATCGGTGGAATATCTTGAAAAACCATAGCCGATATGGTCAAAAATTCCACCCTTCCTCATTTGCATAAGTGTTTTTTCCGCCATTTTCAAAGCATTGGAATTATTGCTCTGTTTTGCATAAAGCATCAAAAATAACAGATTATGTGGAGTAGGAAATTTTGGGGCATCGCCAAAACCGCCATTATACCTGTCAAAGGTCTTCTCAAAAATCCGAACCGCTTGTTGTATAAGGTCGCTGCCGTTTTGGTTTTTTCCATCTGGCTGTGTATTTTTCAGATGCTCTATAATTTCTTCTGCCGACTTCAACAGGTCTGCTTGATTTGAATTCCAATGATTTATAATTGTATTTAATAACTCCGAAAAGCCCGGCATACCGTATTGTGAACGGGGAGGAAAATACGTGCCGGCAAAAAACGGTTTTTTATCCCATGTCATAAATACGCTCATAGGCCAACCTCCACCACCTGTAAACGCCTGACATACAGACATATACACACTGTCAATATCAGGACGTTCCTCACGATCTACCTTTATTGAAATAAAATGTTTATTTAAAATTTCAGCCGTTTTATTGTCCTCAAAACTTTCGTGCGCCATAACATGGCACCAATGACATGTACTGTAACCTATACTCAAAAAAACCGGCTTGTTTTCTTCCTTTGCTCTGCAAAATGCCTCTTCGCACCACGGATACCAATTCACAGGGTTTTGGGCGTGCTGCAAAAGGTATGGACTTGTTTCATTCTTTAATTGATTATTCATTGTTTCCTCCGCATTAAACATTATTATTTTCAACATATGCAACCAAATAACACAGACGGTACTCAACAACTTTGCCCGTCTGTGTTTTTGTTTATCTTCGTTTCAACAATACCAAGAATTAATCCGCATCCTCTCCACCGGGACCATCTTTGCGTTCGGATTCATCCTGAGGACGGGCTATGCCCGTGGAAACCCATTTATTATCAGTTGCTGATTTTTGTGAGTTTTCTTTTTTCTTGTCATCCATAAATAAAATCACCTCCGCTATATTATGCGTAATCAAATACAAAAATATAAGTTTCAAATTATATCCTGAACAAAATTAAGCTCAAGTTGCATTAAAGCTCATTGCATTGTTATTCCGATATGATTTTATCCACATACTGTCGCATTTCTTCCTTCGATGATACCGAATGTGTACCATCAATAATTTCCTGCTTTTCAGTTTCGCTGAGAGCCGCAAACTTTTCCATAGCTTCAGGTCTTTGTGCAAGTGCCATTCCAAGCCCTACAGGCATTTTATACTTTTCCATAATTATCACTCCATTCTTCATATAGCATAACCACTTTATGATACATTTATTTGCAAAACAAAAATCCTATCTTTCGACAGGATTTTTTGTTTTAGCTTTGGAATATCAACATCTATTTGCCGCTGTATTGCCTTAAAATGTTGATTATAAGTTGTGAGTGTTTTGTCACTCAATCCTTTTGCCTTTCGGGATATGATAAAATCCTCAAATGTTTCTGCTAATGTGTTACTGATTTTGATTGTGATTTTCTTCATTTTTCTGCCACCTTGATTTCCTTATTTTATTTCAAAAATCAAGTGTTCCGATAATTTCTTCAAGACAAAGAAAAAACCGCTGAAATCTTGTAATTTCAACGGTTTGGTGATCCATCCGCGATTCGAACGCGGGACACCTTGATTAAAAGTCAAGTGCTCTGCCAACTGAGCTAATGGACCATATTTAGTTTTTAAAGAATTTGGCTGGGCTGGCAGGACTCGAACCTACGAAATGCCAGAGTCAAAGTCTGGTGCCTTACCGACTTGGCTACAGCCCAGTATCTATAGCCTCGGAAATCTGTCGTCCGCTGCCACCTTGAAAAAAATTGGTGGGGTGGATAGACGGATTCGAACCGTCGGCCTCCAGAGCCACAATCTGGCGCTCTAACCAACTGAGCTATACCCACCGCATAAAAAAAAGCAAGTGGCGCGCCTGAAGAGACTCGAACTCCTGACCCATTGCTTAGAAGGCAATTGCTCTATCCAGCTGAGCTACAGGCGCATATCTTGCTGGAGCGGGTGATGGGAATCGAACCCACGCAATCAGCTTGGAAGGCTGAGATTCTACCATTGAACTACACCCGCACATTGTATATGCCGCATCGTTCCCGACCGACTGAATTATTATAACAGCAAGTTTGCATTTTGTCAATAGTTTTTTTGAAAAAAATTTATTCTTTTCAAAATTTTTCTTAGTTTATCACCAAAACCACATAATATACGCATCAAATCATACTTATTCAGGCTATTTTATTCTTTTTTTTAACTTCTCACCAACAAATTTGCGTTCTCAACGCAGCAGAAAACGACTTTCAATTATATTATACTTGCAAATTTCATGCCTGCACAAGATATTTGCGTTCAAATTCTGCATACTTTGACTTGAAACCGGGGTCATCTGCCTTAATTGCCCGAAGTGACTCATGGAGATTCAGGTTCTCTTCTGCCGCATCAATTATGCATCCTGCAATATTAGAACAATGGTCAGACGTACGTGCAAGATTTGTCAGTATATCCGACCACACAAAGCCGGTTTCAATACTGCACGCACCCTGCTGAAGTCTTCTTATATGTCCTGTGCGCAACTTTTCTTTAAGTGCATCAATGATCTGTTCGAGCGGTTCAACGTTCTGCGCCGCAGCAAAGTCATTCTGTTCAAAAGCCTGCAATGTGTATCCGAGAATCTCATCCACTGCATTACACAGATTTCTCAACTCGGAAATGGCTTCCTCCGAAAATTTCATGTTCTTCTCTTTCATTTCCTCACTTGCCTTCACAAGCCCAACAGCATAATCCGAAATTCTTTCAAGATCACCGATGATTTTCAGCAGTTTTGCCGATTCTGCACTGTCACGATCGCTTATCTGATGTGTGCTGAGCTTCACAAGATATGTTCCGATTACATCCTCATAGTGATCGCTTTTTTCTTCCGCCTCTCTGATTTTCTCGGCAAGGTCAGGAGTATATTGGTTCAGGCACAGCAAGCTGTCCTTCAATGCACAAACAGCCCCCTTTGCCATTTCAGCCGCAAACTCACCGCATTTTTCAATTGCAATTGAAGGAGTTGCAAGGAGTCTCTCATCAAGTTCGGTAATTCTTTCAGGTGTTTTTGTTTCAGGAACCAGCATATATGCAATTTTCTCAAGGACACCTGACATAGGCAACAAAATTGACGTACACGCAATGTTGAATATTGAATGGCATACCGCAATGCTCGCCGCATTTGCCGGTGAATCAAAAATCAACGGTTGAATCGCAAAATTAACAACAGAAAAAATGCTCAGACATATCACAGTTCCGATAATATTAAAGGAAAGGTGCACCAATGCGGCACGTTTTGCGTTTCGGTTTGTTCCGAAAGAAGAAAGTATCGCCGTAATACAGGTTCCTATGTTCTGTCCCATAATAATCGGAACAGCCGCACCGATGCTGACAGCGCCCGTCGCAGAAAGTGCCTGCAAAATACCGACAGATGCCGAACTTGACTGAATAATCGCCGTAAGAATTGCGCCGGCAATCACCCCAAGAATCGGATTTTTAAACATTACAAACAGTTGATTGAACCATTCAACATTCTTCAGTCCCGAAACCGCCGAGGACATAATATCCATACCAAACATCAAAACTGCAAAACCAAGAAGGATTGAGCCGGTGTCCTTCTTTTTGCTGCTTTTCATGAACATAAAAAATATAATACCAACCAAAGCAAGAACGGGCGTGAATGACATGGGCTTCAGCATCTGCACAAAAAAGTTATCGCCCTCAATTCCTCCAAGACTTAGAATCCACGCCGTCACGGTGGTTCCGACATTTGCACCCATAATAACATTAATTGCCTGCTTCAAAGTCATAAGCCCCGAATTAACAAACCCTACAACCATTACCGTTGTGGCAGAAGAACTCTGAATTACAGCAGTAACGCCAAGACCCGTGAGAAGACCGGCAATTTTCCCCGTTGTCAGTTTCCCCAAAAGTGACTGCAAACCTCCTCCGGCTCTTCTTTCAAGTGCCGAACCCATAACGTCCATACCAAAAAGAAACAAACACAATCCGCCAATTAACTCCAATACTTTAAAAACATCCATTTTTTCAACTTCCTTTCATAATATATTATCTCTAAACAACTTTAATATATCATAAAAGCAACCGAAAAAAAAAGATGTTTTTTCAAGGTTTAACCCAAGGTTAACACAGATTTAACATTAAAATTCCAGCGTTATTCTTGTGCCAACATCCACAACACTTTCGAGAATGATTTCCGCATTGTGAAATGCCGCCCCGTGTTTAACAATGGAAAGCCCAAGCCCCGTTCCGCCAACTTTTTTTGAATGACTTTTGTCAACCCGGTAAAATCTCTCAAAAATCCTGCTCTGTTCGGTGTTCGGAATACCGATACCCGTGTCACGCACTGAAAAATACGCCTTTCCGTTGTCGCATCCGCTGACAACAACCTCAACCAAGCCGCCTTCCTTATTATACTTTATGGCATTGTCGCAAAGATTATAAACCATTTCATCAAGAATTTTTCGCACGCCATGAACTTTGATATGTTCACCAATCAGACGAACAGTTATGCCACGCTTATCCGCAACCATTTTCAAACGATTTATTGTTTCGTCAGCCAGAGCATAAATGTCAACATCTTCCTTCATAATCTGAATATTTCCTTCATCAAGCTCCGAAATTCTTATTATATCCGTCACCAAGGTAATGAGTCGTTGTGCTTCATCATAAATGGAGCTTGAAAAATCCCTGACTGTTTCTGCAGGGGTCACGCCATCCTTCATCATCTCCGCAAATCCCGAAATTGACGTCAGAGGAGTTTTGAGTTCATGGGAGACATTGGACGTAAACTCACGGCGAAGCTGCTCTCTTTTTGCGCTCTCTGTCACATCAATAATCATCACAACAGCACCTATAATTTTTTTGCCGTCCATAACCGGATTCGCTATCAGCCGATACTTTTTTTCGCCGTTATCCATATCCGACTCTGCACGTTGCCCATTTAAACCTGATTTCACAACATCACAAAATTCCCCCACACGACTGATTTCCAGAATATTTTCAATGTTGACATCTTCAATTTCCAGAAGTTTAATGGCAACACTGTTATACGTAAGAATGGTGCCTGATGAATCAACAACCAAAAGGCCCTCATTCATATTTTCAGCAATTAGTCTGAATTCTTCCTGTTTCTGCCGTGCCTCTTTTATCTGACGGTCAATGGTTTTTTTCTGTGCCGAAATCTTTTTCAAAAGAGGCGTCAGTTCTTCATAAACCTCATTGTTTGACGGATTTTCAAGATCAATATCGTTTATGGGTTTAACAATTGTTTTGGATAACTTATATGACAGATAAAATGAAATCCCCATAATAATCACAACAATCACAATCAACGGCTGAATCAGTCCAAGCAAAATGGTAAGCATCGAATTCTGGGTTGTGGAAATACGCAGATACGAACCGTCATCCATTTTCACCGCATAATAAATCACCTTTTCGGTCAAGGTGCTTGAAAATCTTGAACTTGAACCGCTGCCCTTTTCTTTTGCCGTCTTAATTTCCTCACGTTCCAGATGATTGTCAAGTCCTTCTGTCGCCCACGAGGTATCTGCCAAAACCGTCCCGTCCGAGCTTATTAATGTGATTCTTTTGTCACTGCCCTTGAAATTATTAATAAAATCCGCACCTTCACTGCGCACAGCATAGGAAATATAGTTCGCCTCATTTTTCAACTCAGACAAAAGACGGCTTTCAAAATATTCAAACAAAATCCCGAAAATAAGTACAAAGCTAACCACAAGAACAAGAATGGACGTAAAAAAATTTGAACGGAATATTTTTGCATTCACCCTTCGCTCACTCCAATCTTGTAACCGATATTCTTGACTGTTTGTATATATTCTCCGGCTTCTTCAAGCTTAACTCTCAGCTTTCTTATGTGGACATCAAGGGTTCTGGACTCATCATAAAAATCGCCCCACAACTCCGACAACAGAACTTCACGCTTAACCACATTTCCTCCGGCACGCAAAAGCATAAGAAGCAAAGAATATTCCTTGAAAGAAAGATTGACTTCTTTTCCGGCAACACGGGTGATATGCTTGTCGGAATTCACATAAAGCTCACCGATGCGATATTCACTGTGCGAATTTGTCTTTTGGTATCTTCGGAGCACAGCTCTGACACGGGAAACAAGCTCTGTCATACCAAATGGCTTTGCTATATAATCATCCGCCCCCATATCAAGTCCCGTCACCTTGTCAAACTCGCTGTCCTTTGCCGTGAGCATAACAACGGGAATACCTTTTGTTTTCTCAGCATTCTGAAGTTTTTTAAGAATACTGAGTCCGTCTTCCTCAGGAAGCATTATGTCCAGCAAAATCAACTCAGGCAAAGCCTTTTTCATTTCCGTCCAAAACATTGACGGGGCAGAAAATCCTTTGACTTCATATCCTTCCTTTGAAAGTGCATAGCAAACAAGTTTCCGGATATTATCATCATCTTCAACAAAATAAATCATCAGTCCCACCTCCTATGCTCCATTGTACCACAAAACATATTAACAATGAAAGTCTTTTTATGTTAATTGTATGTAAAAATTTTGTCATTTCCCTCTTGTAAATTTCTATCTTTTGTGATATACTGTGTTTGCGACATAATTTAATGAACATGACCCTGGTGTGTATTTTTATTTCGGTAAAAATGCATGCTCTGTTTTCACATGCTAGGGAATGTTTTGTGTAAATTGTGTCGCAACAATCAGGAGTTGTGCATTTTTCATGCGTAGCTCTCATGCTGCGCATTTTTTAGTGAAATAGAAAACTTACGTTTTCTGTGAAATGTAATAAATCCACACGCCGCAAGGCGTATTTCACATTGCGAAGCAATATTCCACACCCCAAGGGTATTTCACAAATCCGTAGGATTTATTTCGTTAAAAAAACGATAGATTCTGACAGAATCTACCGTTTTTCTGGTTTTCGAGTACATAATAGATACAACCTAATTATTGTTTTTCTTTGCAGTATTTATTGATGAAATAAGTATTTTCTTTAACTCAACTCAATTCTGCAGAATTGCGTTTTCGTCATAATATCCGCTTTCTATAAGAAGTTCAATCCAATATTCACTTTCAGAACATTCTTTTAGCGCTATTTGAAGTTTAGCAATAAAATCGTTTTTGCCATGTCCGTAAAAAGCTTCCCTGATGTTCGCGCCAATACTTGTACCACTGCGAATTAGCTGATTTGTAAGTACACTGAAACTTGTCAAGAGTTTCGGTAATAAGTAAAATCGACAAGATTCTGACGAACCTTGTCGATTTTTGGTGGAGATGAGGAGAGTCGAACTCCTGACCCCCTGCTTGCAAGGCAGGTGCTCTCCCAACTGAGCTACACCCCCATATTAAGTTAAGTTGTTCACACAACAGAACTTATTATACCACAAACTTTTTTATTTGTAAAGGGGTAATTTGAAAATTTTTTATTTTTTTATTCAAAATACGAATGATACTTTATTTCCGCCAAAGCTTTATCATCAATATGCAGTTCTGCACACACGTCAATAAAATACCCATCGGTCATGCAGGCAATAAAATCTGTCACAATGTCATCCGAATCCGCAATAATTCTCCGTGTTTTCTTGTCACGGTAATTCTCACCCATTATATAGTCATTTAGATAATGCTTGAAAACAGGTGACTGAAAATTGCGGGCTTCAATGTCCTCAAGAAGCTTTTTGTATAACTGCTTCATCAACGGCTTTATACTTTCACGGTAAGGTTCTCTTGCATCCTCCGCCTCATAAATCAGTCTGTTGTTTTCGGCAATCAGGTCTCGCAAATCCGCAAAAACTTCCTCGTCCATATTAAGACAGGGCTGATTTATGCTGTTTTTGATTATATTGATAATCATGTTTGAAATTATGTCACGGTTCTTTGTACCGATTAGACGCTCATTCTTGAATTTTTCGTCAGTAATCAATTTTAATCTGTAAAGATCCTGTCTGTCCTTTCCGGCATAGGCAAGCATATCGCTGACTCTGACAACACAGCCCTCAAGGGTGTTGGGTCTGAGCCTGCGGTGAAAGTCTTTTTCATTATAGCAGGAATCCATTATTGCATCAAATTCCTCAAAGGTTTTCACATCCGACGGATAATACTCCTTGCAAACCTTTTCCCCGTTGTGCGCAACAATACCGCTCAAAGTCTGAAGAGTGAGATTTGTGTTCAGAATATTTCTGAAAATTCTTGCGCTGTGTACATTGTGGTTAAAGTATCTCGCCTTACCCGACCTTTCCGCCGTACTTTCGCTGTAACATTCATTCAAAAACTCTTCGCCCACGTGGCCAAAGGGCGTATGCCCCATATCGTGGCCAAGGGCAATTGCTTCAATCAGGTCAAGATTGAGTTTCAACGCCCTGCCGATTGTTTTTGCTATCTTTGAAACAAGCTGAACGTGAAGAGCCCGTCTTGTCACATCATCATTTTTGTAAAAGGAAAAAACCTGGGTTTTGTCAGTATATCTGTTATAAAATGGATTATATATAATGCAATCCACATCATATGAATAGGGTGGGCGGATAATGTCATATCTGGGTGCACCCGAAAGCCTTATTGCCTGTTCGTTTTTCGTTGCAAACTCCGACAAACTGCTGTCATAAAACTCATTAATGCTTTCAAGATATTTTTTCTCTCCGTCAGTAAACACAAAAAAGTTCTTCATTTTTTCACCCCTTGTCCCATATACACCACAACCATCTCAATTATCTGCCGATTTTTTATCCTTTTCCAACTGTTCTTTCAGTTCCTCAAGACTTTCAAAACGTTGAATGTCACGAATACGCTTCAAAAACTGAACTTCAATGTTTTTTCCGTAAAGATCGCCTTTGTAGTCCTTGATATATGTTTCAATATTTTTTTCTTCAATGTCAACTGTGGGTTTTGCTCCTATGTTTGTGATACCGTAAAAAACCATACCGTCAAAAAGAACCTTTGAAAGATAAACTCCGTCACGTGGCACAACAATCCCTTCAGGCATATTTATGTTCGCCGTGGGAAACCCGATTGTTCTGCCGATTTCCCTGCCGTGAACAACCTCTCCGCTCACCGAAAAAGGTCTGCCCATATATTCAGCAACCTTTTCCATCTTTCCATTCTGAACCAAGCCCCGAATTTCGGTGCTGGATACCACCTTGTCAAGTTTTATGCAATTCTTCACAAAAACTCTGATTCCGTATTTCCTGCACTCTTCTTCAAGTTTTTGTGTATCGCCCTCCGCATTATGCCCAAACCGGTAATTATCTCCCGAAAACACAGCAGCAGCATTATACCGCTCCGCAAGAAATTCCGAAACAAAGTCCCGGTATCCAACAGCCTTGAATTCTTCTGAAAATTCTTCAATGACAACAACATCCGCACCCAGCTTTTCAAGAATCTGTAATCTCCTTTCAAGAGTGTTGACCTTGACGCTGCACGGAATTTCCACAAGCTGAACAACCGCCGGAATATTATTTTGTTTTGCAAATTTCACCGCATCACCAATAACCTCTGTATGCCCCTTGTGCATAGCATCAAAAGACCCCAGCGCAACTGCGGTCTTTTTTCCGTCAATATAAAGTTTAAGGTCATTGCTGTTTGTAACCGTCATATCATTCCTCACAAGCCTTTCAGCCCAAAATCGAAAATTATGCTCCGCCGTAAAAACTCTTTATAATAACAAAGTTCCCTTCTTCCTGTCGTGCAAGGGCAAGAAACTCATTTTTTTCATCAAAAACACGGTATGTTTCACCGTCACTGAGCCCTGCAACCTTTACTTTCATCCCGTTACGCACCCGATAGGCATTTCTCTCGGCAAGAACAATCTTCTTATATTCAGGAAGAGCTTCGCCCACAGGTGTCAAAAACTCAAAATTGCCCTCTGATGCCATTTTTTCTATTTCTTCAAGAGTAAAGGAATCTTCAATTGAGTACCTTCCGCTTTTTGTCCTGTGCAGTGCCGCCATATGTCCGCCGCAGCCAAGAGCCGCCCCAATATCATTACAAAGAGTTCTGATATAAGTACCCTTTGAACAATCAACAAGCATATCCACGGTGTTGGTTGTCAAATCAATGTTTTTGATTTCAATACCGTGAATGGTAATGAGCCTTGGCTCACGTTCAACGGTCTTGCCTTCACGGGCAAGCTCATACAGTTTTTTTCCGTCAATTTTTATGGCAGAGTACATAGGCGGAATCTGCGTAATCTCACCAACAAAGCCCATAACGGCTTCACGCACCCGTTCTTCTGTTACGTCAACTTCAAAGGACTCAAGAACTTCTCCCGAAGCATCCTGCGTGTCCGTAAAAGCACCAAGCTGAAGTTTTGCCAAATACTGCTTATTTGCCGCCGTGAGATATTCCGCCATTTTTGTGCCCTTACCCACACACATGGGCAAAACACCCGACGCATCGGGGTCAAGGGTTCCCGTATGTCCGATTTTTTTTATATTGAGAATGCGTCTCAATCTGTAAACAACGTCATGAGATGTTATTCCCAAAGGTTTGTTCACATTAACTATTCCGTCCGTCATAGCAACTTTAACCATTCCTTATTTTATTTCAACTGTTTTTTTATTTCCGCAACCAGTTCCTCTGTCACAACATCAAGAGGCTTTCTGCTCAAATATCCACTTGCCTTAATATGGCCACCGCCACCAAACGCAACAGCCGTCTTTGCCACATCAACATCGCCGTTTGAACGCAGGCTGACCTTGAAGGCTCCGTCTTCCTTCTGTCGGATATAAACGCCCACTTCTGCGCCCTCAACCGACCTCGGCAATTCAACAATTCCGTCAATTAACGTTTCATCAACGCCCAACTCCTCAAAATCCCGGTTTGTTATGGCAAGAAGAGCAATTCTGCCCTTTTCAAAAAGATTCAGGTTATCAATTCCCCGCTTGTAAGCCTTGAAATATCCAAAGCTCTTGGTATCAAAAATCTGCTTTGACAAATCACCAACATCAATCCCTGTTTCAAGCAATTTTGCCGCAACAAAATGTGTTTTGGGAGTTGTGGATGAATACTTGAAACTTCCTGTATCGCAAGCAATGGCAACATAAAGATTATTTGCAATATCCTGTGTCAGTTCAACACCCAGAACTTCCAGAAAATAATATATAATCTCTCCCGTTGCAGGTGCATCAACCAAACAGGTTGCGTCAGCATATTCAATATGGGTCATATGGTGGTCAATTGCCGCCGTGTTACCTTCAAAGGAGTCCTTAAAACTTCCCAACCTTTTAATATCGGCACAGTCAACAGCTATTTTCAAATCACAATCCCCAATTTCAAGGTCATGACTTTCCGTCCCTTTGATGAGCTTATATTCCCTCGTCCGGTGGTCTCCTTCACGAAGAAAAACTTCTGCCTCTTTTCCCATGGCAAGCAAAATCAGCTTCAGTCCGTAAGCACTTCCCAAGGCATCGCCGTCGGGATTTTCATGATTGAATATTGCAATTTTCTGTGCTTTTCTTATTTTTTCAGCAACCTTATCAAACATAAAAAAACAATCCTTTCATTGCAATCAAGTTATTAAAAAAACGGATTCCGCAACAAACATCCGGGGGTAACAAAGCATCTTCGCTGATTGCTCAGAATGGTCCTGAGGAGACGTCACCCTGAGCACAGTCGAAGGGTCTTTCAACAAGATAACCAACCCCGACATTTGTTTCAGAACCTCAAATTGTCCGGCACATAAAAGTGCCGGACAAATCAACATTCCCATCATCAAAGGTTTTTCAGCACTTCATTTATGTGTGCTCCGTATTCAATTGAATTATCAAGCACAAAGGTGAATTCGGGTGTATTTCTGAGGTTGATTCTATGTCCAACCTCCTTGCGAATAAAGCCCGATGCACTCTTCAGCGCATCCATGGCACCCTTCTGTTCATCTTCCTTGCCAAGCACGCTGATAAACGCCTTGGCAAACTTCAAATCCTTTGTAACATTGACATTAACAACCGAAACCACAGCCTTTGAAAGTCTTGGGTCTTTCAGCTCACGTATTATCATACTGAGTTCACGCTTAACTTCTTCCGAAATTCTGTCTATTCTGTTATATGCAGGCATAAAAACCTCCCGTTTTTTAAAGTAATAAGTAATAGTGAATAAGGAATGGGTTTTCAATATATCACACAAAAGCACAGCTTTTGTACCTCACCTCTTCACTCTTAGCTATTCACTATTCACTCTGATGCCTTACTGTGGTTGAATCTGCTCCATAACATAAACTTCAACAACGTCGCCTTCCTTTATGTCATTGAACTTTTCAATACTGATACCACATTCATAACCACTGTTAACTTCCTTCACGTCATCCTTGAAACGCTTCAGTGATGCCAGCTCACCTTCGTGAATAACTATACCGTCACGCACAATTCTCACAAGGCTGTTGCGCTGAACCTTACCGTCGGTAACATAAGCACCACCGATTGTACCAACACCCGAAACCTTGAATGTTGTTCTGATTTCAACATGACCTGTAATTGCTTCACGGAACTTGGGCGCAAGCATACCCTTCATAGCAGCTTCAATATCCTCAATTGCGTCATAAATAACACGGTAAAGACGAATATCAACCTCCGAGGCTGCAGCAGCAACGGTTGCACCGGGAGTGGGACGAACATTGAATCCAACAATAATCGCATTTGAAGCACTTGCAAGCATAACATCGGATTCATTAACAGCACCAACCGCTCCGTGAATAACATTAACACGAACTTCCTCATTGGTGATTCTTTCAAGAGACTGGCGAACAGCCTCAACTGAACCCTGAACATCGGCTTTCACAATGATATTCAAATCCTTCATCTTGCCGGCTTCAATGTGTTCAAAGAGGTTTTCGAGCGAAACCGTCTGACCGGCATTCTGAGCTTCCTGCTTTGCCTTGAACTTTCTTGCTTCAACAACTTCTCTTGCCTTTCTTTCATCCTCAACAACATAGAACACGTCGCCGCCTTCGGGAACTTCCGAAAGACCAAGAATCTCAACAGGAATTGAAGGGCCTGCTTTTTTAATAGCCTTACCCTTATCGTCATTCATTGCACGAACTCTGCCCACAGCAGTTCCGGCAACAACAATATCGCCCACCTTCATTGTACCGTTCTGAACAAGAAGTGATGCAACAGGGCCTCTGCCCTTATCAAGCTGAGCTTCAATAACCGTTCCTTTTGCGAGACGGTTGGGATTTGCCTTCAGTTCCTTCATTTCAGCAACAAGAAGAACCATATCAAGAAGTCCGTCAATGTTAATCTTCTGCTTTGCCGAAACCTCAACACAAATGGTATCGCCACCCCATGCTTCAGGAACAAGTCCGTGTTCGGTCAGCTCCTGACGAACTCTGTCGGGGTTTGCACCTTCCTTATCAATCTTGTTTATTGCAACAATAATCGAAACATTTGCCGCTTTTGCATGGTTAATGGCTTCGATTGTCTGAGGCATAATACCGTCATCAGCCGCAACAACAAGGATTGCAATATCAGTAACAAGCGCACCTCTGGCACGCATTGCCGTAAAGGCTTCATGTCCGGGCGTATCAAGGAATGTAATCTTCTTGTCATTAACACGAACACGATAAGCACCGATATGCTGCGTAATTCCGCCAAACTCGCCCTCTGTCACGTTTGTGTTTCTGATTGTGTCAAGAAGCGAAGTTTTACCGTGGTCAACGTGACCCATAACAACCACAACCGGTGAACGTGGAACAAGTGATTCAGGGTCATCTTCCACATCATTAAACAGTTTATCCTCTTCTGTGAGAATTATTTCTTTTTCAACCTTTGCACCAAAATCTTCCACAATCAAAGATGCAGTATCAAAATCAAGACTTTCGTTAACAGATGCCATAATTCCAAGCATCATCAGCTTTTTGATAACCTCGGTTGATGATTTTTCAAGACGCTCTGCAAGCTCTCCAACCGTAATATTTTCGGGCACAAGAACAACCTGAGCCTCCTGCTTTTTCTCTTTTTTAACAACCTTTTCAAGCTCCTTGGCATCGGATTTTTCCTTAACCAGCTTGCTCTTTTTGTTACCTGTTTTGATTTTCTGCTTGCCGCCACCCTGACTCTTTACGTGTTCAGGAACAAGTTCTTCAAGTCTTTCATTGTCCAGACGGTCAAGATCCACGTTGTTCGCACGTGTGTCAACCACACGGGTTTTTCTGGCAGGTGCATCGTTTGAAAAACCGCCCTCAGATTCAATCTTTTCGCTTGGTTTTTCCTCGTTCTTTTCTTCGGGCGCAGCAGCTTCTTCAACAGCTTTTGCAGTTTTTTCTTTCTTTTCGGGTTTTTCTTCGGGTACCGAAGCAAAAAGAGCCGAAAAATCCTCCACCTGATTTTTTTGTGTGATGTATTCAAAAATCACATCCAGTTCCCTTTCATCAAGAGCGCTCATGTGACTCTTTTCCGAAATTCCGTAATCACTCAGAATTTTAACAATTTCTTTTCCAGGAATTCCAACAAATCCCTTTGAAAGTTCGTATGCTTTTATCTTTGTCATATTGTTACTCCCTTCCGCCGATGAATCCCATCGACTCAATTATACCTTCAAATCAGCACATTTTTTCAGTTCTGACGCAATATCCTGATTTGTAATCCCAAGAACCACCGCAAACTCACGCCCTGTCATTTTTCCAAGGGTCAGCTTGTCGCCGTGTTCAATAATATCAACTTCATAAAACTCACAGCTGTTGAAAAACTTCTTTTTTGTGTTGTCGGAAGCATCCGATGCCACAATAACAAGTTCAGCCTTTTTGTTTTTTATGCTGTCCTTAACCGCACCTTCACCAAATGCAATTGCTCTCATTCTCGCAGCCAAGCCCAACATTCTGAAAAACTTCTCATTCTCCATTTTCAAGCCACGCCTCCAATGCATCATAAATGCTCTTATCAACCTTAGCCGAAAAGCTCCGTTCAAAGGCTCTGACCTTTTGCGCCTTGCCGATACATTCGGGCTTTTTGCAAATATAAGCACCTCTGCCCTCCGCCTTGCCGCAAAAATCAAGAACAAATCCATCGGGTGTCCTTGCAATTCTCAAAAGCTGTTCTTTTCCCTTCAACTCTCTGCAAACCGCACACATACGCTGAAGCTTCATTTGTTCTTAACCGCCTTTCTTGATAATTAAATGGTGAGATGGGCAATTTTTAACCGGATTTTACTCAGCGTCATCGGGTTTCAGATCAATCTTCCACCCCGTGAGACGTGCCGCAAGTCTTGCATTCTGACCTTCCTTGCCGATTGCAAGAGAAAGCTGGTCAGCAGGTACAACAACGCTGCACATTTTCTTTTCTTCATCAACAGTGATTGAAACAACCTTGGCAGGGCTCAATGCCTGAGTGATGTATTCTGCGGGGTCATCACTGTATTTTATAATATCAATCTTTTCGCCTCTCAACTCGTCAATAACCGCCTGAACTCTCATGCCCTTGGGGCCGATACAGGTTCCAACGGGGTCAACGCTTTCCATAACCGAATGTACGGCAATTTTGCTTCTTGAACCGGGTTCACGGGTGAGACCCTTGATTTCAATTATGCCCTTTTTGATTTCGGGAACTTCAAGCTCAAACAATCTGCGAACAAGACCGGGATGTGAACGTGAAACCACAAGGTGAACACCCTTAACAGAGTTTGCAACTTCAACAACAAACACCTTGTATTTTGCACCGGGTTTGTAGTTATCGTTCTTCACCTGCTCATTGGGCATAAGAACCGATTCTGTATCACCGATTTCAAGCATAACATTTCTTCTGTCAATTTTTCTGACCGTTGCAGACATAATATCGTTTGCTCTGTCCGAAAATTCGTCAAATGCCTTTTCACGTTCAGCCTCTCTGATTCTCTGGAGAACAACCTGACGTGCTGTTTGTGCCGCAATTCTGCCGAATGCCGCAGGGGTGACTTCCTTTTCAAGAACATCGCCCGCTTCATATCTTGCATCAATCTTCTTTGCATCCTCAACAGAAATCTCGCACTCTCTGTCTTCAACTTCTTCAACAATGTTTTTGCGTGCATAAACCTTGATTTCGCCGGTTTCTTCGTCAATAATCACCTTTGCATCCTGAACCGCACCAAAATTCTTTCTGTACGCACTGAGAAGTGCGCCGCTGAGTGCATCAAGAACAACATCACGGCTTATTCCTTTTTCCTTTTCGATTTCATCCAATAACAAAAATAATTCTGCGCTCATTTTTAATAATCATCTCCTGTTTTATGTTTTTATATTAAAAATCAAAATGTAATTTTACAAAAGTTGTTTCACTCAAAGGCAGTTCAAGCTCATTATCCGACATAGCAATCACAACCTTTTCATCAGCAAAGCCCATCAACTCACCCGTCACGGTTTTGCTGCCGTCAATGGCTTTATAAAGCCCCACATCAACCGTCCGTCCCATATACTGTTCAAAATGTTCGGGAGTTCTGAGCTTTCGTTCAACACCCGGTGACGAAACTTCAAGAATATAGTTCTCCTTGATTGGGTCTTTTTCATCCATAAATTCGCACATTGCACGGTTGATTACTTCACATTCATCAAGGGATATGCCGCCTTCTTTCTTGTCAGCATAAATCCGCAAATATCTTGCGCCGCCCTCTTTGACATATTCAACATCATAAATATAACAGCCAACCTCTGCCGCAATGGGCGTTGCGCCGTCGAGCACCAGTTTTTCAAGTTTTGAATAAGCCATTGCTTCCTCCTTGTTCTGCTTTTTTTATAATAGGAATTTGCGAATTTCCTATTATAAAAAACAAAAATTAAATTGTCCGTGCGAAATTTTCCGCCGATGGCGGAAACACACATAGACGAAAAAAGCTGTATCCTTTTCTGCCCGCCGCAGGCGAGCGCCAAAGGCGCTTTTTAAATTTAATGCAAAAGAGTGAGGCTTGCCTCACTCTTTTGAACACCATATTACGTTGACTATATAATATCACAAAAACCTTTATTTGTCAAGCCTTTTTTATAATTTTGGCAAGTTCATCCATAAAGGAATTTATATCCTTGAACTGACGGTAAACCGAAGCAAAACGCACATAAGCAATATCATCAAGCACCTGAAGTCGTTCCATAACCATTTCGCCAATTTTTTCAGAGGTTACTTCACGTTCAAGCATATTATAGAGCTTTGACTCAATATCGTCAATGAGCTTTTCAATATCAGCCAGCGTCACGGGACGCTTTTCACAGGCACGCAGAATACCGTTGAGAACCTTATCTCTGTCCCAGGTTTCACGCAGTCCGTCCTTCTTCACAACAATCATGGGAATTGTTTCAATTTTTTCATAAGTGGTAAAACGCTTTCCACATTCAAGACACTCCCTGCGACGACGGATTGTTGTTCCTTCTTCCGTTGAGCGAGAGTCTATAACCTTGCTTTCCATGTGTCCACAAAACAAACAGCGCATTCAAATCAACTCCATATACAATATATAGTATAATAATATCACAAAGGGCGCAATTTGTCAACCACAACTCAATGTTATATTTCTCTTATTCTTCCGCCGCTATCTGGTCCTGATTCATCTTTTCACGGACAAGATAATTAAATCTTTTTTCAAGAATATCCTTATCCATTCCGCTGTCGGTATAAAGGCAGAGTTCAATCACATCATCAGCCCATTTTTCGTCTGCTCCCACGATGTAACAATCCTCATCGGGGAACTTTTCCCTGAGAATTTCAAGGGTTCCCGAACAAACCTCCTGCTCAAAAACCTCATCCTCCAGCTTCAGTCCCGCAATAACCACTCCGCTCTCACTCATAACGGCAACCGACCGCACCGACTCCAGCTCCGAAATTGTTTTTGCCGCATCAACATTTTTCGCATCATTCCCCTTTGCATCACCCTGAATAATCTGTTCTTCATTTTTACCGCAACCAACCAAAGCAATCACAGCTATACAAAAAAACACAGCAACATATTTTTTCAATACAAAAACCCCTTTTTAAATTTTTCCTTTTTGCATATTATTTGGTTTTTTTGAAACAAATATTCAGAATATTTTTTATTCAAAATGCCAAAATAGAATTGAACAAATCAAAAAAAGGAGCGATTATTGACATGAATGCCATTGCTTTATTTCTTGTCATAGTCGGAGCCGTAAACTGGGGAAGCATAGGGCTTTTCGGTATAGATATTGTAGGGTCACTCTTTGGCGGACAATTGTCTGTTCTGAGTCGAATAATCTTCACCGTTGTGGGTCTTGCCGGTTTATGGTCGATTTCCTTCTTCTTCAAGGAAACTCCGATTATAGACAAAATGGATTAGTTCGACAGTCCGTATTCCACACGGATAACAAAAACGAGGGTGTTGCGTCAAGCAACACCCCCATTTGTTTTATAGAAAATTTAAATTCTTTTATTCACTTCAACAGCTGCCTGAATTTTCACATTCTTGTTTATCAGCTCAATACATTTTTTCGGACATTTTTCAACACATATGCCGCAACCAACACATTTTGAACCGTCAATGCGTGCAACATTGTTTTCAACAACAATTGCCTCCTTGGGGCAATTCTTTGCACAAATTCCGCATCCGAGACATCCTGCATCACAAACAAGCCGAACCTCTTTGCCGGTTGCCTTTGAATTGCAGAACACCGCCGCTCTTGAAGAATAAGGAATTCTGATGATAACACCTCTGGGGCATTCTTTTATACACGCTCCGCAGTTTGTGCAAAGTTCCTTGTCAACCTTTGCAACTCCGTTCACAATGGCAATTCCGCCGCTGGTGCATTTTTCGACACAGGAACCACAACCCAGACAGCCGTATGTACAGCCCTTCATTCCGCCTGCAAGACGGTTTGCGGCATGACAGCTTATTGCTTCATTATTAATATAACGGTCTTTTGCAACATCGGGAGTTCCCATGCAGGCAACAAAGGCAACCATTCTTTCAACATTTTCGGCTTCAACACCCATAATTTCCGCAATTTTTTCGGCAGCCACATTTCCGCCAACAGGGCAAAGATTGACCTTTACACCATCGGTACAGATTGCCTCGGCATATGCCGCACACCCGGCAAAACCGCATCCGCCGCAGTTTGCGCCGGGAAGACATTCGGTGATAAGTGGAATCCTTTCATCCTTTTTAACTTCAAAAATTTTTGCCGCAACAGCAAGTAAAGCCCCGAAAAGGAGTCCCATTCCACCAATTATAACAACGGGCAACAAAATATCCATATCACACACCTCCCCTAAAAACTCAAGCCCGAAAAGCCCATAAAAGCAATGGACAAAAGGCTTGCTGTAATAAGAGTAATGGGCATTCCCTTGAGAAATTCGGGAATATCCGAGCTTTCAAGACGTTCACGCACTCCGGCAAAAAGAACAATAGCCAGGGTAAAGCCTATACCTGCTGTTGTTCCGTATACCACAGATTTGAGAAAGCTGTAATCCACACCTGCGTACTTTGTTATGTTCTGAATGGCAACACCCAGAACCGCACAGTTTGTTGTAATCAAGGGCAGGTAAATACCAAGGGAACTGTAAAGGCTTGGTATTGACTTCTGTAAAAACATTTCAACAAACTGAACCAGCACGGCAATAACAAGAATAAAGGCAATGGTCTGAAGATAGCCGATTCCGCACAAATCAAGCAATTGCTGAACAGCCCATGTGATGGCAGAAGCACACGCCATAACAAATATAACGGCAAAGCCCATGCCCGTTGCAGTTTCCACCTTTTTGGAAACCCCAAGGAATGGACAAATACCAAGGAACTGAACCAAAACAAAGTTCTGGACAAGAATTGCACCAACAGAAATAATCAACAATTCACTAATCAACGACAATTTTGCTCGCCCCCTTCTTCTTTTTTGCAGAAACAATATTAATCACCATAACAATAAGCCCCAAGGTCAGGAAAGCCCCCGGCGGCAGAATCATAATGGTCATTGGCTGAAAGCTCTCGCCAAAAAGCGATATGCCAAAAAGGGAACCCGCGCCCAAAAGCTCACGGATGCTTCCGATGATGGTCAAAGCCCCTGTGAAGCCAAGCCCCATACCAAGTCCGTCAACTGCCGATTTCAGAATACCATTCTTTGAAGCAAAAGCCTCTGCACGGCCAAGGATTATGCAGTTTACAACAATCAGGGGAATGTAAAGCCCCAATGATTCCGAAAGAGCCGGAACATATGCCTTCATAAGCATTTCAACAACCGTAACAAAGCTTGCAATCACAACAACATATGCTGCAATTCTGACCTTATCGGGAATAAATCTGCGGAGCAGCGAAATGAACACATTCGAACAAATCAAAACCGCCGCAGTGGAAAGTCCCATACCAACACCGTTGATTGCGGCTGTGGTAACAGCAAGTGTCGGACACATTCCAAGAAACAGAACAAAAGTGGGGTTTTCTTTAAAAATACCGTTCAGCAATGTCTTTTTCATCATTCCGCACCTCCCTTTGAGTGTAATTCCTTTGCATTGACAAGTGCGGCATTAACACAGCTTGTCACAGCCTTTGACGTTATGGTTGCACTTGAGATTGCAGAAATCTCGTTCACATTCTTTGCAGAACCCTTCACAACCGAAAAACTGCCTTTTTTTCCTTCAAACTGTCCTGAAAATTTGGGTTTTGTTGCATTTGCACCCAGACCCGCAGTTTCGGAATGTTCAAGAATCTCAATCTTTTCAACGGTCAGGTCATTTTTCACACCCACAATAACTCTGATTTTTCCGCCGTATCCTGCATCCGAAACAACAGTTATTGCATAGCCCACAACTGCATCTCCGTCATAACCCACATTAACCTTTTCGGTCTTAACCCCCGAAACAACAGGCTGAGGTGCTTCAACGGCTTTAAATTCCTTTGCATCACTCAAAACCTTCTGCTGTGCCAGAACCTCATTCTTTTCGGAATTTTTCTGAATTATCGGCTCTGTCACCATATTCACCGCCGCAAGGCAAAGTGCCGCAACAGCAGTTATAACAAACAGCTTCAAGGAGATAATAATTGCATTTTTCGCAAACATCAGCAATCAGCCTCCTTTTCTTTCTTTTCTTTCACAGCCCCAAAACGTTTTGGAGCCGTAAATCTGTCAATAAGCGGCGTTGCCACATTCATCAAAAGAATGGAATATGAAACCCCCTCAGGATAACCGCCGTAAAGTCTGATAACAGCCGTAATCAAGCCACAGCCAAAACCGAATATAATCTGACCCTTTTTGGTATAGGGTGTTGTTACATAGTCGGTTGCCATAAAGAATGCACCAAGCATCAAACCGCCCGACAAAATATGCAACAGAGGATCACCTGTGAAGAATCCGTTTTTGCCGCCGAAAATAAAGGTGAATACTGCAACAGTTGCTATATATGTAAGAGGAATTCTCAAGCTGATAATGTGTCTGCAAACAAGATACAGAGCACCTACGAGAATCGCAAGTGCCGAAACCTCACCGATACAACCCGCCGTATTTCCCAGAAACATATTGACATAAGAAGGCAAATTTCCTGTTGCCCCCTCCTTCACAAGGGAAAGGGGTGTTGCGGTTGTAACAGCATCAACATTTGACCAGAAGCTGAGCTTTGCGAAAGGTTCCGTCCACGTTGTCATTGCCGCCGCCCATGAAGTAAGCAGAAAAGCCCTTGCCGCAAGGGCAGGATTCATAAAGTTGTGGCCAATTCCGCCAAAGAACTGCTTCACAATTATAATCGCAAAAACCGAACCGATTGCCGCCATCCACAAAGGCATGGTAACGGGAAGGTTCATGGCAAGCAAAAGTCCCGTAACAACTGCGCTGAAATCTCCAATTGTTGAAGGCTTTTTCAGAATTCTGCACCAGCCCCATTCCGAAAGCACCGAGAACAACACACAAACCGCCGTCACAACAAGCGCTCTGTAACCAAAGAAAACCGTTCCTGCCAGAAGTGCAGGAATAAGTGCAACAATAACATCAAACATAACCGAAGATGTTGTTGACCTGCCTCGCACATGAGGCGATTCCGTAACAATAAGTTTTTCATTGACATTCAAATTAGACATTACTTCTTCACCTCCTGTTTTTGTTTCATCAATTTTGCCCTTGCCGTTCTCACAGACTGGAGAGGATTCTGTTCCGCAGGACAAACATAAGCACATGAACCGCACTGAATACAGTCTGTCACATTAAGTTTTTCAATTTTTTCGGTATCATCAGCCGAAAGTGCTTCCTTAATCACATTGGGAAGCAAATTCATAGGACATCCTTCAACGCACTTTCCGCAACGGAGACAGTTCTGCTTAACCTTTCCGTGGAGCATCGCTTCGCTAAAGCCAAGAATGCCCGAACTTCCCTTAACAATCGGAATATCGGTATCGGGAACCGAAATGCCCATCATGGGACCGCCCATGATTACCTTTGCTGCAGGCTTCTGAAAGCCACCGCATTTTTTTATGGCATCTTCAACATTTGTTCCAACACGGATTCTGAAATTTGAAGGTTCTGCAACACAGTCACCACTCACGGTCACAATTCGCATAATAACAGGGAAACCGTACATAAACGCCCTTGCAATTGCCGCACAGGTGTCAATATTATCCACAACCGCTCCCACATCCATAGGCAACTTTCCCGGAGGCACTTCACGTCCGCAAACAGCCTTAATCAAATGCTTTTCAGAGCCTTGGGGATATTTTGTTTTCACACAAACCACATTGATTTTGATTTCCGTTTCCCTTGCCGCATATTCCTCCATCACTGCAATTGCATCCGGCTTGTTTGTTTCAATTGCAATATACCCCTCCTGAAGCCCAAAAACCTTCACAAGGATTTTTAAACCTTCAATCACTTCGTCGGGAGTTTCAAGCATTGCACGGTGGTCGGAGGTAAGATAAGGTTCACACTCCGCTCCGTTCACAATCACATACTCAATCTTTTTATCAGCAGGAGGACTGAGCTTCACATGGGTGGGGAAAGTTGCACCGCCCATACCAACAACCCCTGCTTCACGAACAATCTCCACAATTTCTTTAACCGACATTTTTCGCCAGTCCTTGGGCTTGATTTCGGGAGAAAGCTCATCCATTCCGTCATTTTTAATAACAATGGAATTCATCTTTATTCCCGTATGATGCATTCTGGGTTCAATTGCAACCACCTCGCCCGAAACCGACGAATGGATGTGTGCTGAAACATATCCGCCCGCTTCTGCAATTTTCTGCCCCATAAACACCCTGTCACCCACAGCCACGCAGGGAACCGCAGGAGCACCAATGTGCTGTGAAAGGGGAAATACCATTTCCTCCGATGGCGGAAGGTCAATTATAGGTTTTGAGCAGGTTGTTTCCTTGCTGTCTTCGGGATGAATCCCACCCGCAAAGGTAAAGGTTCTGAATCCCAGCTTCCGCTTCAAACTGTTAATTTTTTCTGACATATTCATAACAACGCCTCCTTGCCAATGTCAATTTTTTTCTCTTATACGCTTAATTTTTCTTATGTCTTCTCCCAAGGTCTGCAAAATCTTATATTCACCGATGAACCTTGATGCAATTCTCTGGCTGTATTTTTCAGACAATGTCTCAAAATCAAGATTGGTTGAAATAATGGTGCTTTTTCCCGCAGTAATTCGGGTATTTATAATATCAAACAACGCCGCCGAAGTGAACTGCGTAACAAATTCCGTCCCAAGGTCATCAATAATCAAAAGGTCAACATCATAAACATATTTCACAATCCCCGGAGCTTCGTCATCCTCACGGTTAAACTTGGAGCTTTCAAAAATTTCAAACAGCTTGAACGCCGTCTGATAATAAACGGTTTTACCCCGTTCCAGCGCACGGTTTGCAATACAGCTCGAAACAAAGGTCTTTCCCGTCCCTGCATTTCCCATGAGCAGCATATTGTCGTGGCTGACGTCAAAGCTCTCGGCAAAGGTCAGCGCCGTATCGCACACGGTCTGCATAACCCTCAGAACACGCTGACTGTTCTCGCCCTGATTGGCAAAAACAGACATATCAAATTTGTCAAAGGTCTGCCCTCTCATAAACTCGGTGAGGTTTGAATTTGCACCGATATGCTTTGAAATGAGATTTTTCAGGCACACACATCTTTTTCCCTCAACAAATCCCGTATCACGGCATATTTCGCAGGAATATATGTCATTCACATAATCTGTCGGATAGCCTTTTTCTTTCAGAAGCTCAGCCTTTTTTTTCTGAAGCTCCTTTATGCTGTTTTTAATTTCATCAAAGCTGCTACACTTGTCCAGAACGCACCCCAGCAAGCGTGTGCCGTTTTTCATCAGTTCGGTTTCAAGTGCCGCAAACTGCGGAATTGCGTTGCAAACTTCCATATGCCGCCTTGACTGTTCAGCCTGATTGTTCATACGTATTTCTTCAAGCTCACGGCTTGCCAGTACATATGCAGATTCCATATTCTTCTCACTCCCCCAACATATCTTTCAAGATTTCTTCAGCAAAGTTTGAATAATCCGGCTTGTTTGTATCAACATAATTATTAAACTTGCTCTTTTGCGCACCCGACCGTTCCTTGACGGGTGCATTTTTGAGTTTAAACAATGCCTCGCTTGCCTTAATTTCATCAACGGTTTTCAAGCCCTCACTTTGCCAGCTGGTCAGAATCTTATTCATATACGCCCAGCTCAGCTTTCCCGTTGCGGCAACCGTACGGTCATAGGCTTCGGAAATCAATTCAACAGGAATATCCTTTTCAAAGGTCCAAAGGCTGATATATTTTTTCTCGGTCTGGCTCAGCGCCCTGTCATAAATCCCAAGGATTGCCCTGACCTTCCCTTCATTTGACAGCTTCAGCTCAATTTCTCTGATATACTCTTCTGCACTCTCATATGTATTGATACCCTTGTCCGCCCAGTCAATTGCAACCGTTTCAAGGTACCTTTTTCCTGTTTTTCCCTGACCGGCGGCAAACCTGAGAAGCATGATAACCACTTCAACCGGAAGCCCCAGCCAGTCCACAAAAGAATAAATCAGTTCAAAGTCCGACGGGCTGAGGATTTTTTCAAGAATCCTCTCTGCCTCACGAAACAAATAATCAACCTTCTCGTTCACCGCCGCAGCCGCATCAATCTCCGCCGCGTCATAGGACGGTCTTGTTCTCAGCCTGATTGTGGGTGAAAATTCTTCCTTCTTCTCTTTCTTTTCGGTTTTGGCAAAGGAATATCCCTCTCCGTCACTCCAGAGCACCTCTGCCGTAATCCAGAAATCAATTGCTTCCTCCACAGCTTCACGGCTGATATGTAACTTTTTTGCAAGCTCGTCCGCACCAGGAATCTTTCCGTTCTTTTTGAAATTACTCAATGCATAAACATATATTCTGAAATATTCGGCATTTGCAAGTCTGCCCCATTTTTCAACAAAGCTGAATTCAAGTTCAAAACTCTTTCCCATAATAAATATACCTCAATAAATCAATACGTATTCTTCTTATCTGAATATTATACCACAGTTTTTTTGATTTGTCTTTAAAAATTTTGCTGTTTTTCTAATTTTTTTATGCAATTTTTGCTTTTTTTTCTTTAAATTTCAACTTGCAAATTTGTTATATTTTTCACAATAAAAAATAACCCGAAACAATCGGGTTATTTGCCAACACAAAATCTTTCAAAAACTCTGTCTATTATTTCCTCCTGCACCGTCACTCCCGTCACTTCACCAAGAGCGGCAATAACCTCTTCAAGGTCAACATAAAGCATATCCGCAGGCATACCTGAGTATAAAGCCCCTTTCATATTCTGTGCAATATTCTTTGCCTTTATCAGAGCATTTTTCTGGCGGTCGTTCGAAATAAAAACCTCATCCTTTGAAATTCCGCCGCCCATAAACATTCGGGTTATTCTGTCCTCAAGAACATCAATACCCAGCGCATCTCCGTCTTTTGGGGTTGCCGTACAGACAAAACAATCCTTGTCTGCTTTGAGCAAATCTGCAAACTTTTCCAAATCCGCAAACATTCCCATATCTGTTTTATTCAGTATAACAATCTTGTTCTTGTCTCTTATATATTCAAAAATCTCAAGATCTTCCTCCGAAACCTCACACGAGCTGTCAAGAACAAAAAAGCACAAATCAGCACTGTCAATGGCTTCCTTTGCCTTTTCAATTCCGATTTTTTCAACCGAATTGTCGCTTTCACGGATTCCTGCCGTGTCAATGAGCCGCAGGGCAACACCGTTTATGTTCACATATTCCTCAACGGTATCTCTGGTTGTTCCGGGAATGTCTGTCACAATGGCACGGTCGGTACGGCTCATCGCATTGAGCAGAGACGACTTTCCCACATTGGGACGTCCTGCAATTGCGGTCAGAATTCCGTCACGCATAATTTTGCCCTTTGAAAAACCGCTCAGCATCTCATCAATATCAAAAACAAGCTCGTCAATCTTTTTCTCCAGCTCGTCATTTTCTATTTCATCAATCTCATCGGGGAAATCAGCAACAGCAGAAAGATTTGACGCAAAATCCATCGCCTTTTCACGGATTTTTTCAACCTTTTGGGACAGCTTTCCCGAAAGTGCCTTTGCGGCGTTGGACTGTCCAAGGGAGGAATTTGCATGAATCAGGTCAATAACCGATTCCGCGCCAATAAGGTCTGTCTTTCCGTTCACAAATGAACGCCGTGTAAATTCACCTGCTTCAGCCTGTCTGACTCCCGCTCTGAACAGCTCCTCCATAATGGATTCCGCAGCAAAATAACCGCCATGACAATTGATTTCAACAACCGTTTCACCGGTATATGAATGTGGCGCACGCATAACAGCCACCAAAGCCTCATCAAGAAGCTCACCATCGCTTATGCGTCTGATGTCCGCAAGGGTCAGCTTATGGCTTTCAAGCCCGGAAACAGATTTTCCGTTCTTTGGGAAAGCAATCTTTGCCGCCATATTCTCAGCATCCTCGCCGCTTATTCTGATAATCGCAACGCCACCAACCCCAACAGGTGTGGCAATTGCTCCGATTGTATCAAATTCCTTCATCATATCTGTCTTTTTGTTTTATATTATCCCTTTTTTATATTTGAAATAATTTCTCTCACCGTCTTGGCAAGCTCCGCATCCTCACGAATATCCTCTGCAATTTTTCCAACATTATGCAAAACCGTTGTGTGGTCTCTGTTGAATGCATCGCCGATTTTTGGGAAGGATGGGTCATCAAGAATTTCACGGCAAATATACATTGCAACCTGTCTGGGAAGTGCCACATCGGCAGACCTCTTTTTTGAAACAAGAGTGTCCTTTGACAGCCTGTAATACTTTTCAACCTCTTCAATAACAACCTTTGCCGTAATGGTGCGCTTGGGCTGTGCCGTGAGAATATCCTTGAGTGCCTCGCTGGCAAGATCCATTGAAATTTCGTTTGTGCGCTTTATGCCTGCATAAACCAGAATACGCTTCACCGCACCCTCAAGGTCACGGACGTTTGACTTGATGCTGTCAGCAATGAACTCCATAATTTCATCATCAACCGACAAATATTCACTCTGAATTTTATTTTTCAGAATCGCCATACGGGTTTCATAATCCGGCGGCTGAACATCCGCAAGGAGACCACTGTTGAAGCGTGTCACCAGACGTTCCTCAAGCTGAGGAATCTCAGAGGGCAACCTATCGGACGTGAGGACAATCTGCTTGTCCATCTCATAAAGGGCATTGAATGTATGGAAAAATTCCTCCTGAGCCAATTCTCTGTTTGCAAGGAACTGAACGTCGTCAATCAAAAGAAGGTCAACGTTTCTGTACTTGTTTCTGAATGCCTGATTGGTTTTTTCACGGATTGCCGTAACAAGCTCATATGTAAACTTTTCGCTTGTGGTATAAAGCACCTTTTTCTTTGGGTAATTTTCAATAAAATAATTACCGATTGCCTGCATCAGATGTGTTTTACCGAGACCGCTGCCGCCGTACAAAAACAAAGGATTATATGTTTTTGCGGGACGTTCCGCAACTGCCAGAGATGCAACATAAGCAAGATTATTGTTGTTGCCCACAACAAAAGACGAAAACGTGTATTTGGGATTGAGCGTATTCTCCGTTGTAATTGGGTCAACATCATCCAAAGCACTGCTCTTTTCGTCAACAACAACATCAATATCAAACTTGTGTGATGTCACCGACTCCAGACAGCTTTCAATGAGTGAAAAATACTTTGTCATAATCATATTCTTGTTAACAGAAAACGGTACGGCAAGTGTAATTTTCGTATCATCAATGGCCTCTGCACGGATAGGCTTTATCCACGATTCAAAAGAAACCACCGAAACTTCCTCAGCCAGTTCCTCAAGAACCTTTTCCCATATTTGAGTTAATTCTTCCAAAACAAAAACTCCTTCTTCAATAAAAACTACATTATATATAAAAGGCAAAATTATACCCTCTTTAAATACAAACAAAGCTATTTTAACAGATTTTTTTATTTTTTTCAATAGCAAAAAATCTCAAAAAAACCAAACAAAAAGAATTTGCACGTCAAAAAACACAAAATATTGACAAAGACAGCGTTTTTTTTACAACATCTATGGTTTTTTATCATAAAAAAATTTTTTTATTTTTTTTAATTGCAGAAAGTCTTGACAAGCGAAGAAGTTTGTGCTAAAATAACTAATGCTGTTTTACAGATAATTATTAAATTTACATTTTCATATTATGAAAAATTGGTATTGGAGGGATACAGATGCTTAGAACATTCCAGCCTAAGAAGAGACACAGAGCCAAAGAGCACGGTTTCAGAAAAAGAATGTCAACCAGCAATGGTCGCAAAGTTTTAGCAAGAAGAAGACTTAAAGGCAGAAAAAAATTGTCAGCCTAACGCTAAAGACGCCTTAGTGCGTCTTTTTGACTATTACAGTCAATTTGCAACGCCCGATATTTCTTTGTCGGGCTTGTTTCTGCGTTTTCAAACCAAGTCCGCTTTAACAGGAGAAAAGTCATGAGAAACTCTGCCAACGGTATCGTCACTCTGAATCTGAACACACAGTTCAGAAAGCTGTACCAAAAGGGCACGTCTCACGTCAGCCCTTCTGTTGTTATGTACGCAAAGCGCAACGGCCTTTCCCACAACCGTGTGGGCATAACCGTCAGCAAAAAAATCGGCAAAGCGGTTGTCCGCAACAGAGCAAAGCGCAGACTCCGTGAGATTTTCAGAACAAATCTCCCAAACCTCAGACAAGGGTTTGATTTTGTACTTGTTGCAAGAGGCAGGACGGCAAACACACCCTATTCAAAGCTGGTGTCCGACTTTGTTTCGGCGGCAAAAAACATCGGAGTGTTTAAAGATGAATAAGCTCCTGTCCTTTTTACTTATAAAGCCCATCGAATTTTACAGGCGGTACATTTCGCCGCATACCCGTCCAAGCTGTCGGTTTTATCCCACTTGTTCGGAATATGCAATTCTTGCAATAAAAAAATACGGACCCATCAAAGGATTTTTGAAAGCAATATGGCGTATTCTTCGCTGCAATCCCTTTTCAAAGGGCGGCGTTGATATGCCGTGAATATTTACATCGGAGGTAACCCAATATGATGTCAGCCATTATGACCGTTCTGGGTTGGATTCTTACCTTTTTATATGACATTGTGAACAACTACGGTGTTGCAATCATTGTGTTCACACTTCTGGTAAAGTTAATCCTCTTCCCCATTGAAATCAAGCAAAGACGTTCAATGGCAAAAACCCAGAAAATTCAGCCTCTCCTCAATGAGGTTCAGAAAAAATACGCAAACGACAAAGAAAAACTCAATCAGGAAACAATGAAGCTCTATCAGAAGTACGGAATCAGCCCCATGAGCGGCTGTCTTCCCATGCTCATTCAGCTTCCCATTATATTTTCGCTGTTTTACGTTGTAAGAAAGCCCCTTATTTATATGGTAGGTGTTGACTTTGACGAAACATGGCGAATTGCCGAGGCTTACAACGCATGGTTCAGAAGCCTTGACCAGAGCAGTGCAATATTCAAAGCTCTGCCCGATGCACTTCAGAAAGCAGGCGAGCTTACCGTTACCGGTTCAAACACCTTTGGAATGCATGAAATAGAAGTTGCAAACGTTATTTCAGGCCAGGAAGCAATCCTTAATCATCCTCTGATTACCGAGCATTGGGGGGATTCCTTCAAGCTCATCAACTTCAACTTCCTTGGAATGAACCTTTCACAAACACCAAGCTTCTCGGCATTCTTTGGTATGCTTTCAGGAAGTATCCCGGCCCTTGGAACAATGCTTCTATGGCTTATTCCTGTTGCATCAGGTGCCAGCGCATACGCTTCGGCACAGCTCACAAGCGAAAAGAAACCCAAGTCCGAAAAGAACGTTATCCTTGCCGAAAACGAAAAGCCCAAAGAAAAGGGTGCAAGCAGCGAAGCAATGTCTTCAATGACAAAAATCATGCCCCTCTTCTCTCTGGTATTCGCTTTTTCACTTCCTGCAGGTGTGGGTCTTTACTGGACAATAAGCAACCTTATCCAAATAGCCCAGCATTTTATTGTCAAGAAGCATTTTGCGTCTGACATCAGTCTGGAAGAATTAGAAGGAGAAATGAAAAATGTTAAAAGTAGAAAAAAACGCAAAAAATCTCGATGATGCAATTGCTTTGGCGGCAGAAGAACTTGGCGTTGCAAAAGACGAAGTTTCATACACAATCACAAAACAGATTGGCAAAGGCCTGATGAAATTCCTTGTTGGCTCCGAAGTTGAAATTCTTGCGTGGAGAACCGCTGACGAAGAAAAAGAGAATGCAAAAGAAGCCGCAAAAGCGGTGCCGGCAGAACCCAAAGCCGAAAAGCCTGCAAAGGCTGAAAAAGCAGCAGCACCTTCACCCGAAGCAGCTCCTGCAAAGCCCGAAAAGAAACGCAGCGAGGTTGACGAAGATTTCGTAATTCCAAAATCAGCCGTTGATGATGCAAAATATTTTGTTTCTGAACTTCTCAAAAAAGTTGGTCTTGAAGTTGAACTTCACATAAAGCAGGACAAAGACGTTATCAACGTTCACGTTTCGGGCGACAAAATGGGACTTCTCATAGGCAAGCGCGGCGACACACTTGATGCTGTTCAGATGTTAACCGTTCTGTACGTAAACAGAAACAAAAATATGCCTTATGTAAAGGTAAATATCGACACCGAAAATTACCGTTCAAAAAGAGAAGATACTCTCATCCGTCTTGCACACGGTCTTGAACGAAGCGTGCTCCGTGAAAAGAAGTCAATCACACTTGAACCCATGACAGCAAACGAAAGACGAATCATTCACTCTGCACTTCAGAATAACCCCAGAATCAAAACCCACAGCATCGGCGAAGAACCAAACCGCCGTATGGTTGTGTCTCTGGCAAAGTCTGAAACAACAGAAGATTAATCCAATATCCCCCGGCTACGGGGGATATTTCATTATCGGTTCTGTAACAACGATTGAAACAAAACCCTCAAAAAAGATTCTTCGCTACACTCAGAATGACTCTGCATAGTTTGTGTTAACGTCATTCTGAGCCAACGGCGAAGAATCTTTTCGTTGAAACCTCAATATTTGCTAAAGAACCCACAAAATAAAATTAATTTATCTTTTTCTATTGCAATATTTACAGTCTTATGGTATTATAATAATGCTACGTATATTAATAACTCGTTCAAGTTTGTATTTTGGTAAAAATGCAGACTCTATTTCTTTATACTTGATCGGGTTTATAAGATGCGTAGCAGCAATAAAGAGTTATGCATTTTTCATGCGTAGCTCCGTGCTGCGCATTTTTTATATTATATTTACATATTGCGCAGCATACTCTTGATTTGCTGCGACGCAAAACACTCAAAAAAGATTCTTCGCTACACTCAGAATGACTCTGCATAGTTTATGTTAACGTCATTCTGAGCCAACGGCGAAGAATCTTTTCGTTGAAATCTCAATGTTTACTAAAGACCCACAAAAATAAAATAAATTTATCCTTTTCTCTTGTAAATTTCACATTTTTGTGATATACTGTACTTGCGACATAAGTTAATAAAACTATTTCATTGGCAGCTGTTTTTATTTCGGTAAAAATGCATGCTCTGTTTTCACATGCTAATGAAAATGTTTGTGTAACTTGTGTCGCAGCAATAAGGAGTTATGCATTTTTCGTGCGTAGCTCCGTGCTGCGCATTTTTTGTTTTACATTTACATATTGCGCAGCAGACTCTTGATTTGCTGCGACGCAAAGCACTCCCCAAAAGCCCTCGACGCTAAATGTCGGGGGCTTTTATCCATTCCCATTATCCGATTTGTGTATTTTATATGTATTTTTATGAATATTTTTGAATATTTATGCAAAAACACTATTGATTTTTTCATTAAATTATGGTTTAATATAGTGTATATTGATGAATTTTTATGCAAAGGAGAATAAACCATGCAAAAGATAAAAGTCTTCATTGACGGAAGCGTAGGAACAACAGGTCTCAGAATTCACGAAAGACTCTCTTCAAGACAGGATGTGGAGCTCATAACCCTCCCCGAAGAAGTGCGAAAGGACCTTGATTCAAGAGTGGAAGCAATCAAAGCATCCGACGTAACCTTCCTCTGCCTCCCCGATGCGGCATCAAAGGAAATATGCGAAGCGGTTGGCGATTGCGACACAAAAATCCTTGACACCTCCACCGCACACCGAACAAATCCTGCATGGGCTTACGGCTTTCCCGAACTCTCAGAGGAATTCCGCAAAAAGCTTCTTGCATCAAAGCGAATTGCCGTTCCGGGCTGTCATGCCAGTGGTTTTTGCTCCATTGTTGCACCCCTTGTTGCACACGGCATAATCGCTCCCGACTATCCCATAACCGCAACATCCATAACGGGCTACAGCGGCGGCGGCAAGAAAATGATTGCCGAGTACGCCGACCAAAACCGACCCGAAGAATTCAACGCACCGAGACAGTACGGCATTACCCAAACCCACAAGCACCTTCCCGAAATGAAGGCAATCTGCGGTCTTGAAAACGAACCCTGCTTCTCGCCCATTGTTGGAGATTTTTACAGCGGTATGACCGTAACAATCCCTCTCTTTGGCAAAATGCTGAAAAAGCCCATGACCGTTGAAGAAATTCACAAGGTTTTTGAAGAACATTACAAATCACAAAAAATGATAAAAGTTCTTCCCCTTGACTTTGAGGGAATGATTGGCACAAATCGTATGTCAGGCAAAGACTCAATGGAAATCATCATTTCAGGCAACAACGACCGAATTCTCATTGCTTCATGCTTTGACAATCTTGGAAAAGGCGCATCGGGTGCCGCAGTACAGTGCTTCAATCTGATTACAGGCACAGATGAAACAACAGGACTAGAAGTTTAAAACACAAAAGGAAAGGAACATATATAACCATGAAACAAATCAACGGCGGCGTTTGTGCGGCTATCGGCTTCAAAGCAAGCGGCATACACGCAGGAATACGCAAAAATAGAGACAAAAAGGACCTTGCGCTGATTGTAAGCGAAAAAATCGCATCAGCCGCAAGTACATATACACAGAATCTCGTGAAGGGTGCGCCCCTCCATGTAACAAAAGCCAACATAAGCGACGGCTATGCTCAGGCAATAATCTGCAACAGCGGCAATGCAAACACCTGCAACGCCAACGGAATTGAAATTGCCGAAGGAATGTGTGCTCTTGTTGAGCAATATGCAGGCATCAAAAAAACCGACGTTATTGTTGCTTCAACGGGCGTAATCGGTCAGCCCCTTGACCTGACCCCCATTGCAAACGGAATGGAAGAACTGACAAAAGCCCTCAACCCCGACGGAAGCAACGATGCAGCAGAAGCAATTATGACAACAGACCTTGTGAAAAAGGAAATTGCTTTTGAATTTGAGCTTGACGGAAAAATCTGTCATATAGGCGGCATCGCCAAAGGTTCGGGAATGATTCATCCCAATATGGCAACGATGCTGGTGTTTGTTACAACCGATGCGGCAATTTCCCCATCAATGCTCCAAAAAGCTCTCAGCGCCGATATTCTTGACTCATTCAATATGATTTCGGTTGACGGCGACACCTCAACAAACGATATGGTTTCGGTTCTTGCAAACGGAATGGCAGGAAACAGCGAAATCACCTGCGAAGGTGCAAGCTATGATACCTTCTGTCAAGCACTTTCGGCTGTCACAACCTACCTCTGCCGCAATATCGCAAAGGACGGCGAGGGAGCAACAAAACTCCTTGAATGTAACGTTTGTGGCGGCAAGGACACAAAAAATGCAAAAATTATTGCAAAAAGCGTTATTTGTTCATCACTTTTCAAGGCGGCAATGTTCGGCGCCGATGCAAACTGGGGCAGAATCCTTTGTGCAATCGGTTACAGCGGTGCAGACTGCGATGTAAACAAAGTTGCAGTGCATCTCGAATCTTCTGCAGGAACAATCCATGTATGTGAAAACGGAAGCGGTGTTGACTTTGACGAAGATTTTGCAAAAAAAGTTCTTTCCGAGGACGAAATCAAAATCAACATCAACCTTGGCGACGGCGACGGCAAGGCAACAGCATGGGGCTGTGACCTCACCTATGACTATGTAAAAATCAACGGTGATTACCGCACCTAAAAAAGCCGAAAAACTTGTCCATATCACCTCTTCTTGCTCGGGGCAGTACACAAAGTACAGCACCACTCCCTGCGAAGAGGCAATCTGAACAAACTTTTTCAACCTTTTGACTCATCGCTATATAGAAAGGAAACTCAAGTATGAACAAATTCCCAATTGCAGACAGAGCTGAAATACTCATTGAAGCTCTTCCCTATATTCAAAAATACTACAACAAAATTGTTGTTATCAAATACGGCGGCAACGCAATGCTCAACGAAGAACTGAAGGAAGCCGTTATGGGCGACATCCTCCTTCTTTCCCTTATCGGCATCAAGGTTGTCCTCATCCACGGCGGCGGTCCCGAAATTTCAGAAATGCTTGCAAAAACAGGTACAAAAACCGAATTTATTGACGGACTCCGTGTAACCGACAAGGATTCAATCGACATTGTTCAGATGGTTCTTGCAGGCAAGATTAATAAAAGCCTTGTGAACCATATTCAGACAAAAGGCGGCAAGGCAATTGGTCTTTGCGGTCTTGACGGACATATGATTCAGGCAGAAAAACTTGACGACGTTCACGGTTATGTTGGAAATGTCACAAACGTTGACCCCACCCCCATACTGGACGTCCTTGAAAAGGGCTATATCCCTGTAATTGCCACGGTGGGCTGTGATGCAGAGGGCAATGTATACAACATCAATGCCGACACCGCCGCATCAAAAATTGCCGGTGTTCTCAATGCCGAAAGTCTCATTTCCATGACCGACATCCGTGGTCTTCTCCGTGACAAGGATGACGAAAATACTCTCATCCCCGTAGTGAAGGTCAGCGAAGCTCCTGCACTCATCAGCGAAGGCATTATTTCGGGCGGAATGATTCCCAAAATTGAATGTTGTATTGACGCAATCCGTCAGGGCGTTCACAAGGTATTTATTCTTGACGGCCGTGTGCCCCACGCAATCCTGATTGAAACATTAACCGACGAAGGAATCGGAACAATGTTCATTCAGGGCGAAGAAATCTGAACCCCTTCAAACAGAAAGGAGCGTGACTGAATGCAGGAAAAAGACTTTTCCCGTGACTGCAAAAAATCACGTCACAATGCCATTATACGCCTTATCTCCGAAGCCGCAATCGAAACTCAGGGACAGCTTACAGATGCCCTGATTGCCGAGGGCTTCAAGGTAACTCAGGCAACGGTTTCACGAGACATAAAAGAGCTCAGACTAATCAAAATATCCGACCGTGACGACAAATACCGTTATGCCCTCCCCGGCAGAGAAGCTGATGTTGACATCAAGGCAAGATACGCAGCAGTATTGACCCATGCCGTAATCACAATTCAGAACGCAATGAATCTTGTTGTGGTAAAAACCATTCCCGGTTCGGCGCAGGGCTGCGCAATGGCAATCGAAACTCTTGATTTTGACCGTGTTGTGGGTGTTATTGCAGGTGATGATACTGTTTTCATCGCCATGAATTCCCAACACGATGCAGAAAAATTTGTAAATAAGTTATCAGAAGTTGTAAGTTAGGTGAAAAAATGAATATAAAAGAGAAAGACCAGAATTACATAATGCCAACCTATGGCAGACTTGACGTTGCACTTGTTTCGGGAAGCGGAAGCACCATGACAGATGCTGACGGCAAGGAATATATCGACTTTGGAAGCGGCATTGCGGTGAATACCTTCGGTGCCTGCGACAAAGAATGGGTTGAAGCTGTAACCACACAGCTGAACACCCTTCAGCACACATCAAATTATTACTATACCAAGCCCTGCTCCGACCTTGCAGAGTTGCTCTGCACAAGAACAGGAATGAGCAAAGTATTCTTTTCGAACTCAGGGGCAGAAGCAAACGAATGTGCAATCAAAGGTGCAAGAAAATACGGCACCGACAAAAATCCCCAAAAAAATGTCATAATAACATTGAAAAATAGCTTTCACGGCAGAACAATAACAACCTTGTCAGCAACGGGTCAGGATGTTTTCCACACAAACTTCACACCCTTCACCGAGGGCTTTGTTTATGCCGAAGCAAACAACATCGAAGATTTGAAATCCCTTGCAAACCCCAACTGCTGTGCAATTATGTTCGAGCTTATTCAGGGTGAGGGCGGCGTTCTTCCTCTCACTCAGGAATTTGTTGATGCGGCTGTTGAAATTGCAAATGAAAATGATATGCTCATTGTGGTTGACGAGGTTCAAACCGGAAACGGCAGAACGGGCAAGCTCTATGCCCATGAGCATTACGGACTGAAGCCCGATATTTTTTCAACGGCAAAAGGTCTTGCAGGCGGTTTGCCCATGGGTGCAACATTGTTTTCCGAAAAAGTGAAGGACATTCTTCCTGCAGGAAGCCACGGTTCAACCTTTGGCGGCAACCCCATTGCGGCGGCAGGTGCTGTAAACATAATCTCACGTCTTGACGATGCATTTTTGAAAACCGTTGAGGAAAACAGCCTTTATCTTTGGTCAGAGCTCGAAAAAATCAAAGGCGTTAAATCGGTTTGCGGCAAGGGCTATATGATTGGAATTGAAACCGAGGCAGACGCAAAGGTAATCCTCAAAAAATGTCTTGAAAAGGGTCTTCTTGTTTTGACGGCAAAGGACAAGGTTCGCCTCCTCCCCCCTCTCAATATAACAAAAGCCCAACTGGACAAAGGCATTGCAATACTGAAATCGGTAATCGAATCACTTTAACTTCATAGTCATTCTGAGCGTAGCGAAGAATCTCACCGAAATATCAAAAGTACACTTTAAACAAGGAGTAATAAAAATGAAACACTTATTAAAACTTTCAGACCTCACCACTGAAGAAATAACCGGCATACTTGACCTTGCCGACCAGCTCAAATACGAAAAGAAAAACGGTATTCCCCACGAATATCTCAAAGGAAAATCCCTTGGTATGATTTTTGAAAAATCATCCACAAGAACCCGTGTATCATTTGAAGTGGGTATGCACGAGCTTGGGGGCTATCCTCTGTTTCTCAGCTCAAACGATTTGCAAATCGGCAGAGGCGAACCCGTTCAGGACACAGCAAGAGTTCTTTCAAGGTATCTTGACGGAATTATGATTCGCACCTTTGCACAAAGCGAAGTTGAAGATTTGGCAAAGTACGGTTCAATCCCCATCATCAACGGTCTCACCGATTACTGTCACCCCTGTCAGGTTCTTGCCGACCTTATGACAATCCGTGAACACAAGGGCAGCTTCAAAAACCTGAAAATGTGCTTCATCGGCGACGGCAACAACATGGCAAACTCATTGCTTGTGGGTGCAATCAAAATGGGTATGAGCTTTGCAATTGCCTGCCCCAAGGGCTACGAACCGGATGCCGATTTGATGAAGTGGGCATCGGAAACAGGCGAATTCCTCTGCACCGAATCAGTTGAGGAAGCCGCAAAGAATGCCGACATCCTTGTAACAGACGTATGGGCATCAATGGGTCAGGAATCCGAAATTGCAGAACGCAAAAAGACCTTTGAAGGTTATCAGATAAACTCAAAACTTATGAGCATCGCAAAGCCTGATGCAATGGTTCTCCATTGTCTGCCTGCACACCGTGAAGAAGAAATCACTGCTGAAGTTTTTGAGGCTCACGCCAACGAAATCTTTGACGAAGCAGAAAACCGTCTCCACGCACAAAAAGCGGTTCTTGTTACACTAATGAAAGACTAATCCATTTGATGGGGCAGTTGCGTTAAAGTAAAGTTGCACAAAACGTGATTGTCATTCTGAGCGAAGCCGTATGGCGAAGTTGAAGGGTGACATTGTTGTTAATTTGCTCAATACCTTTACTTAATGCAACAGCCCCATTTTATTAAACTAAAACACTTATGGAGGAATCACAATGACCACATTAATTCTTGTTCGCCACGGTCAAAGCTATGCAAACCTTGAATGCCGCTTTGCGGGTCACACAGATGCAAAACTGACAGAAGTTGGCAGCATGCAGGCAAAGCTGACCGCACAGTACCTGAAAGAAAACTATAACATCTCAAAGGTCTATGCCAGCGATTTGTCAAGAGCATTTGAAACAGGAAAGTGCATTTCAGATATTTTCAATGTCGAAATTGTCCCTACACAGAGCTTGCGTGAAATCTATGCAGGCAAATGGGAAGGCGAAGCCTTTGACACAATAACCACAGTCCACAAAAATGACTATTCCATATGGCTCAATGACATCGGAAAGGCAAAATGCACCGATGGCGAATCCATAGCCGAGCTTGCAGAACGTGTCATTTCCGCTCTGACCGAAATAGCAAAGGAAAACGACGGGAAAACCGTTGTAATTGCAACCCACGCAACCCCCATCCGTGTTACCCAAAGCATTGTTCAGTCAGGTTCACTTGATGAAATGAAGAATATCCCGTGGGTGACAAATGCATCTGCCTCAGAACTTGAATACCATAACGGGAAGTGGACATTCACAAAGGTCAGCATGGACAAACACCTTGCATCTTTGGCAACTCCCCGTCCGACTAATGTATAAACTTATACATTAGTCACTTTTTTGTATACTTTTGTCACTTTGTTTATTGATACGTCTTTACATTTACAAACCAATTTGATAGAATGAACATAATATCACAAATTGGAGGATAATCTGATGAAAGCAATAATAAACGGAAAAATAATTCTCAAAGACCGCATAGTTGAAAACTGTGCCCTGCTTTATTCAAACGTAATAGAAGGCGTTTTGCCTGTTGAGCAAATCCCTGCCGATATTGAAACAATTGACGCAAAGGGCGGCTACGTTGCACCCGGTCTCATTGACATTCACATCCACGGCTATCTTGGCAAGGACGTGTGCGACGGTAAAGAAGAAAGCATCCGCACAATTTCAAAGGGTCTTCTTGCAAATGGTGTAACGGGCTACCTTCCCACCACAATGACCGAGGATATGAAGGTAATCCGCAAAGCTCTTGAAGTTTGCCGTGACCTGAAGGAAGAAAGCAAAACATGGGACGGAAGTGCCATCCTTGGTTGTCACGCCGAAGGTCCCTTCATCAGTATGGCAAAAAAAGGTGCGCAGGACCCCAAATACATACTCAAGCCCGATGCGGCATTTGTTAAGGAATATGCCGACATAATCAAAATCATCACCCTTGCTCCTGAGGAAGATACCGAAGATTTTGCGGCAATCCGTGAAATCTGCCGTGATACCGATGTTGTTGTTTCAATGGGTCACACATCGGCAGATTACGACACCGCAATGAAGGGAACTCAGGCAGGTGTTTCTCACGCAACACATCTTTTCAATGCAATGACACCCCTTGCCCACCGTGCTCCCGGTTGCGTAACAGCAGCCCTCAAATCCGAAGCAAGCTGTGAACTTATTGCCGATGCATTCCACGTTCTTCCTGTGTTCTATGACATTCTCTGGAAGCTCAAGGAACGCAAGCTCTGTATCATAACAGACTGCCTGCCCGCAGGGGGTTTGCCAATGGGAGAATATACTCTGGGCGGCCAGAAAATCATTTACCGTGACGTTGTTTGCCGTCTTGAAGACGGAACCGTTGCAGGAAGTGTTCTTCCCCTCAGCAAAGGCGTATGGAATCTATACACAAATTCATCAATTCCCCTCTGGGAATGTGTGAACTGCGCTTCATTGAACCCCGCAACAACAATCGGCATTGAAAAAACAAAGGGTTCGCTGGACATCGGCAAGGATGCCGACATCATAATTGCCGACAACGAATTCAAGGTTCAGAAAACAATCATCGGCGGTACAACAAAATTTGAGGCATAATAACACAAAAAAATAAGAGGCTGTTGCCTCTTATTTTTTTTGCGCCGTTTCAACTTTGCCTATGGCTCAGAATGACACCAAAAAGTTCATCCTGAGCTCAGTCAAAAAATCTTTTTTATTAATCGTTCACCAAACACTATTCGGGTCGTTCTTCACCAAGTCTGACCGAAACATTGGTCTTCAAACCTGTTTCATACTTATAAACTTCAAGCTGCAATGATTCGCCCGGCTTGTGACCGTTTTTAATCTTGTTAAGCTCATCAACCGTTCTGATTTCTTTGCCGTCAGCCTTGGTTATGATGTCGCCCTGACGAAGACCTGCAATTTCAGCACCTGTTCCAATCATAACCTCCATAACCTGAACGCCCATGGGCCAGTTCTGACGCTGTGCCATATATTCGGTAACATCACGGCTTGAAATACCAATCACCGGTCTGCCCTTAACATAACCGTGTTCAATCAAATCAGTAAGAATCGGCTTTGCCTCGGAAATGGGGATGGCAAAACCCATACCCTCAACTGTTGACGAAGAAATCTTAACAGCATTGATTCCTATAACCTTGCCATATGCATTAACCAGTGCACCGCCCGAATTACCTTCGTTGATTGCAGCATCTGTCTGCAAAACACTCATAGTTTTATTGTCAACAGTAATTGTTCTGTTCTTGGCACTGATAATACCCTGAGTGGTGCTTCCAAAGAACTCCATTCCCAGAGGATTACCGATTGCGATGGCCCTTTCGCCGACCTCGACAACGGACGAATCGCCCAGTTCAGCAACCGTCAATTGTTCATTAGGAGAGATTTTCAGAACAGCGAGGTCGGTTCGAGAGTCAGTTCCAATCACTTTTGCCTCATATTCTGAACCTGTGTTCAATGTCACCGAAACAGCTGTTGCTCCTTCGATAACGTGATGATTGGTGACAATATAACCATCACCTGTAATAATAATACCTGACCCTGTACCTTCAGAATATGCCGCACCGCCAAAAAAGCTCGCGGCGCTTTCAACCTTGCTTGTTATACCCACAACTGCAGGGCCAACCTTTTTGGAAATTTCAACAGTTGAAAGCTCCTCGCCCTGAACAACAGTCTTTTTTGCTCCTGATGTATTTTCGTCTTTCGAATCCTCACTGAGAATTCCCAGAACATTTTCCTTACTCTGTGCCGCATCCTGAACCTGCGGAGGCAAATCAAGCTTTTTTGTTCCCAGCTTATAGCCCACAAAAAACATACCGCCCAAAACCGCAACATTCACAACACTTGCCGCAACAATAACCGCAACATATTTCTTAAATCCTTTTTTCTTTACGGTTTCGTTTATCAAAGTCCCGTTATATTCGGGAGCAGGTTCTTCGGCATCAATTGTAAAAGTGTCGGATGATTCAGTGTATACCGGTTCATAAATCTCCTGCACCGGCTCAGTATCCTCCGAACCCGCCGAATATTCTCTGATATACGATGAAGTTTCCCACTGGGTGTAAGCAGGCTTCACCTCAGGCGCTTCATTTATTTCAGGTACATCCGAAAAATTATCTTCCGGTTTATACTCCGGTTCACCATTTTGAAATCTATTATCATCAAAAGTATTCACACAAAGCACGTCCTTTCATAATAAAAACTTTATTTAACTACAATATAACAAGTATATATGAAGAATTTATGAATAAAATTTAAAAATCTTTTTAATCTTTAAAGTTCCTTGCCCCGTTCAAGTGAAAACGTAAATTCGGCATATTTGCCTTCCTCACTCTGAAGCGTAATTGTCTTTCCATGTCTGCTGAGAACATCCTTGACAAGATATAAACCAATCCCTGTACCCTGACGGTTAACAGAGCGTGACTTGTCCGCCTTGTAAAATCTTTCAAAAACAAAGGGTTTATCCTCCTCGGCAATACCGCATCCCGTATTGTGAACCGAAACAAAAACTTCATGCTGATAAATCTTCTGTGTAATTCTTATATTTCCCTTTTGATTGGTGAATTTAACCGCATTTTCAAGAAGATTGCTCATAACACTGCGGATAAGATTCTTGTCCGCCTTAACATAACACGGGTCAATTTCAAAAACAATATCAACAAGGATTTCCTTTTTGATTATTTCGCTTTCAAGATTAATAACGGTTCGCCGTACAACCTCATTGATGTCAAAATTTGAAATTTCAAGACTTTTCTTTGCATTATCATTGCGTGTCACGTCCAGAAACGAATTCACCAAAGCCGCGAGCCTTGTCACTTCCTCCTTGACAATGGCAAGATAATCGTTGTGTCTTTCCGCAGGAATTGTTCCGTCCATAATGCCGTCAACAAAACCGCCGATTGTGGTCATGGGCGTGCGCAACTCATGGGAAACATCCGAAATAAAGCTTTTGCGGATTTCCTCTGCCTTTTCGGTATGAAAAGCCATATCATTGAAGGTGTTTGCCAGCTCCTGTATTTCAGTGATGTTGCTGTCTTTGTCCGATATTGCAACCCTGCTGGACAAATCCCCCTTGGCAAAGTTCCTGACCGAAACACCGATTTTATGTATCGGTCTTGAAATTTTTCGTGAAAGTATATATGAAAGCACCAGGGCAAGACAAACAACAAGCCCAACCGTCAGAATCATCATCCCAAACAACCTCGCCTGAGATTCTTCAACAAGATGCGCAGGCATACTGATAATAATCGCACCGGTTATTTGATTTGTCTGCCTTGAAACATAAGGGTACTGATATGTTATCATTCGTTTTTTGTATACGCCCCCAAGGGTCCCTTCACTCTTGACCGTCAACCCCTCAAACACATTGCCGCACTCTTTTCGTGGCACAATTTGAACACCCTTGTTATATAATTGCTCATTAACGGAAGCAAGCATTATCTCTCCCTTAGTGTTAACAAGCAAAATATTTTTATTACTGCTCTGGGATATTCCGTACAAAAAATCCTCCACCTGGCGTGGCGGTATGCCGCTTTCGAGAAATTTCTGAATGGCATGAGCACTTTCCTCAACTGTGGAGTCCCTCTCGCTGTCAAGGGATTCCGACAAAACCCAGCCTCCCGAAATGGTTAGAACAAACAAGCTGACCGTAATTATAATTATATTATTCAGAAAGACTTTTGCAAATATTGTTTTTCTCATAGAAAATCTCCACTTTCTTATTATGCCTTAACCTCAAATTTATATCCAACACCCCAGATTGTTTTCAGTTGCCATGTTGAATTTTCACCTTTTCCGGCTTCAATTTTCTCGCGTATACGCTTTATATGCACATCAATGGTTCTTGAATCCCCGTAAAATTCATAGCCCCATATTTCATTAAGCAGCTGATCTCTCGTAAAAACCCTGTTCTTGTTGCTGGCAAGAAAGTACAAAAGTTCAAATTCCTTTGGCGGCATCTCCAGAAGGGTGTCCCCCAGATAAACCTCATAAGTGTCATGATTTATTCTTATGCCGTCAAAACAAAGCTCCTTGGTGCTGTTTCCGTCACCAACATTGCTGCCGGTTCTCCTCAGAACTGCCTTAACTCTGGCAATAAGCTCCTTTGGTTCAAAGGGCTTCACAATATAATCATCCGCCCCAAGCTCCAATCCCAGAACCTTGTCAAATAATTCGCCCTTTGCCGTGAGCATAATTATGGGCGTGTCCGAAATTGCACGAATTTCACGGCAAACCTGCCAGCCGTCCTTTTTTGGAAGCATTATATCAAGCAAAACAATATCAGGCTTGTATTCATTGAATTTTTCCACAGCCGATTCTCCGTCATATGCTATGCAGGTTGAAAACCCCTCTTTTTCAACATATAACCGTATCAGCTCACAAATATTCTTTTCATCATCAACAATAAAAACCAATTTGCCCATTCGGCATCCTCCGTTCTTTTATGTATAATCACTTTTATATTACTTCCTATATATTAATAAAGTATGAATTGGTGTTAAATAAAATAAGAACTTATTATATTTTATCCTTCATTTTTATATGCAGGTCATAAATCTCTCTTTTTGGGAGCTTCAGTTCCTCAGCAACCCTGTTCACAATCTCTTTGCCCCTCAAGCCCTCTGCCGCATATTTTTCAATCAATTCTTCGGGAGCGGGCTGTTCCATACGTTGCTGCTGCTTCAGTTCTTCCGCAGCTTTCCCTTTTATAATCAAAACAAACTCACCCTTTGGAGAAGTTTCTTCATATCTTTCAATGGCATCCGAAATGGTTGTACGGTAAAATTCCTCAAACTTCTTTGTCAGCTCCCTTGCAAGAACAATTTCACGGTTCCCGAAGTATTCAAGCATATCCTTCAGGGTTGAAAGAAGCTTGTGAGGTGCTTCATAAAAAATAAGTGTTCTGGTATCGTTCTTCACTTCTTCAAGGTGAATTCTGCGATTTCTTTTGTTTGTTGTCAAAAAACCCTCAAAGGAAAATCTGCCCGTGGGCATTCCGGATGCAACCAAAGCACAGGTAAAAGCCGATGCCCCCGGCAAAGGAACAACCTCAATTCCCTCATCAATGCAAAGTCTCACCAAATCCTCGCCCGGGTCCGAAATAGCAGGCATTCCCGCATCGGAAACAAGTGCAACCGAACATCCCGAATTGAGCTTTTCAATCAGAACTCCGCCCTTTTGTGCCTTGTTATGTTCATAGTAGCTGGTCAAGGGAACATTAATTTCAAAGTGATTAAGCAGCTTCAAAGTATTCCTTGTATCCTCTGCCGCAATCAAATCAACCGACTTCAGCACCTCAAGGGTACGCATGGTAATATCCTTCAGATTACCAATGGGAGTCGGACATAAATAGAGTGTACCTTTCAAAACTTTTCCACCTTTCTGTCAATGGGAAATTCTTCCGTAAATACGGTTAATTTCTTCCGTGTAATTTCCGTTTTCGTCGTGTACATAAAGAGGCGGCTCCAAAAACAGCTTTGGCTTGCCGAACTTTGCCCCCTCAATCAAAATCATGGTTGCAGTCTTTGAAGGCGACGGATGAACAAATCTCAGCCTTTTGGGCTCTATCCTTGCCGCTCTCATAAGACATATTATATCAATCAGCCTTTCAGGGCGGTGAATCATGCACAATTTTCCGTAGGGCTTTAAACATTTTGCCGAAACAGAAATTATATCCTCAAGGCTGCAAAGAATCTCATGCCGTGCAATGGTCACCGTGTCGGTTGCATTTTTGAGACCGCCGTTGTTCTCTTTATACGGGGGATTGCAGGTTATGTTGTCAAAGGACTCCTTCCCGAAAATCACATCCGCTTCCTTCAGGTCACCACACTCAATCTTAACTCTGTCCTCAAGACTGTTCCATTCCACACTCCTTGTCGCCATTTCCGCAACAGGCTCCTGAATTTCAAGACCTGTGATTTTGTCTGCCGCAGATTTTTCTGTGAGGAGCAAAGGAATAATTCCGTTGCCGCAACACAAATCCAGAACTTCCGCATGAACCTTTATTGATGCCGAAGCAAAATCTGCAAGCAAAACCGCATCCACCCCAAAGCAAAACCACTTTGGATTCTGAATAAGGTGCAGATTGTTTTTTGTTTGCAAATCATCAAGTCTCTCATAAGAATGAATTATCGTTTTCTTCATATTAATATATAATCCTTCAAAAAATTCTAACTTAAATTATAACTAAAATTATACCAAATTTCTCACGGAAAAGCAATAGAAATTATTTTTGTCAGAATTTGTAAAATTTCATACCAACCAAAAGGAAACGGGAGGAAACGAGAGGAAACGGGGGGATTTTGAAATGATTCACCTTTTGAGAACCCGTTTCACGGACTGAAAAGGGCTAATTTGACCTCACAAAGGATAATCAAATTTGACTTTAGGGGTGTTTTTTGTGTATAATAGACGATGTAACATCAAGAAAATGTTACCAAAAAATTAAAAAGCAGAGGTGATTTGATGCTAAATGGACTGAAGGATAGAATAGTTAAAATGTCCTCATCAGCCAAACGCATTACCGTATCAGGGTTGAGCAAACTTAACTTTTCAGCTCACACATTCACATCAAAAACAAGAGCAATTATCCTTTCTTCAACAGGAATTGTTGCTGCGGCAGCAATTGCACTCAACATTGTTCTTTCAGCAGGAACAACAGTAATGATTTTTGATGGCGATAATGCGGGAAAAACAGTTACAACAAAAGCGACATACGTTGAAGACATTCTTTCAGCAGAAGGAATCGTTCTCGGAGCAAAGGACAAAATGAATGTTCTGCCCAGAACCCTGTTGGAAGATGACATGAAAATAGAGATACAAAGAGCCTACAAAGTCACGGTTACGGACAAGGGCATCACAAAAGAGCATATGACTCTTGCGGCAACCGCCGGTGCGATTCTTGATGAATATGGCTACAGCTACAAGGAGAGCGACAAAATCTCTCCTGCATTGGATCAGCCAATAGCGGCCAACACAAACATAACCATCATCCACACCGAAGAAAAAACCGAGACTGTAAGCGAACAAATTCCTTTTGACAGCACCGAGCGAACAAATTCAGCTCTTGCAAAGGGAAAGAAAAAGACCATACAGCAAGGTAAGCCCGGTGAAAAAACAGTTTCATACAAGGTTTATTACGAAGACGGTGTTGAGGTTTCAAGGAAAAAGATTGAAGAAACCGTTGTTGTTGAAGCAATCGAACACATCACCGAAATTGGTACAAAAAAATCGGCTCCGGTTATTGCATCTGCAAAAAAATCAAACGACGGTTCGATTAAGACATCACGTAGCGGAAATCTTGCATACAGCAAGGTTCTCACATTGAACGCCACAGGTTATGATGCTTCAAGCTGCGGAAAAAGCCCCTCACATCCCGGTTACGGAATAACAGCAACCGGTGCAAGGGCTGTATATGGTATAGTTGCCGTTGACCCAAGTGTTATTCCTTTGGGAAGCAGACTTTACATCGAAACCGCCGACGGCTCATTTATTTATGGAACAGCCGTTGCGGCAGACACAGGCGGCGCAATCAAAGGAAACCGTATTGACCTGTGTTTCAACACAAGACAGGAAGCCTTGAACTTTGGCAGACGTCAGGTTAAAGTTTACGTACTGAAATAACAATCAAAACCCACCGATTTCGGTGGGTTTTTTGTTGTTTCAATTTGTTTTATAAAAACTTTTTCGGCAACCGTTTCAGGGTCAGCAACAGCAATCCCCCAAGAACGCCGCAGGAAATAATTTCACCAATTCCAACTGTAATCATAAAATACCACACCGAGCCTTCAAATTTATACACAAAGGCAAGCACAAAGGGTATTATAACAGTATTTGAAATTATGGGCGGCAACGGCGCAAGAAACCGGTATTTTCTCAACATATAAGTAAATACTGCACCAATCAAGGTGGCAAAACTCCCAAAAACAATATCAAGAGCCATGGCACCGGTCAGGGTATTTGAAATCAGACAACCGATTGTAAGCCCCGGTATTGCTGCAGGCATTATGCAAGGCAAAACAGTCATTGCCTCAGAAAAACGCACTTGTATTACCCCATTTGCCAATCCAAAAACATTTGTCAAAAGGGTCAGAACCACATAAATTGCGGCAATGGCCGCAGATTGTACCATAAATCGAACTTTATTTCTTTCTTTCATAGTTTTTCTCCTTAGTTTTTATTTAAGTGAGGATGGTTTCGAACTCACTATGTTTACTTTTTACAGCTTTGCAGTCTGTAACTGATTTTCAACAGCATTTTTGTTGGTGCAAACCGCTGAAAGAACACTCCCAGCTTCACAGCAATACCAGGAATTATCAACAACTTGTTTTTCAGCATTTTTTTGATTGCATAATCCGCAACAAATTTACTGCTGTGCCCGTTAATAAGAAAACGCACACCTGCACGCTTATTGAATTCAGTATCCACAGGACCAGGACACAACACAGATATATGAACATTCTTCTTTTTTCTTCGCAATTCTTCGTATAACGCCGTGCTGAACTTCAAAACATATCCCTTTGTGGCATAATATGTTGACATAAGCGGACCCGAAAGAAACGCTGCAATGGACGCAACATTCATAATATACCCATGATTCCGTTCCTCAAAATCCGCAACAAACAGCTTGGTCAGAATATGAACCGTTTTGATGTTCAGGTCAATCATATTAAGCTCAGTTTCAAGGTTAACCTCAGAAGACATACCATAACTTCCAAAGCCTGCATTATTAATCAAAATATCTATATTTTCTTCCTTTGTCATTCGGTAAAGCTCATGACAGTTTTCTTCCCGCGAAAGGTCAAGGCTGATTATACGGGGCTTTCCCCCCAGCTCCTCCTTCAGTTTTTCAAGAAGCTCGGCAGAACGGGCAACCAATATAAGCTCAAATCCCCGTGCGTACAAATTTCTTGCCATATCACGTCCGATTCCCGTGCTTGCACCTGTTATCAAAGCTTTCATCTTTTCCACCTCCTTCTTTGTGTAAAAATTATAACATATTCTAACTGCAGTGTCAAATTATTGTTTAATATTGGAGTTGTAAAAAATCTGAAAATATGATACAATAAAGTGAAATTAGATTATAAAACTCACGAAGGAGTGTGCAATTTGAAAAATTTATTGGTAATTCAGTCAGGCGGCCCCACAGCCGTTATTAATTCATCTTTGGCAGGGGTAATCAAAGGCGGCTTCGACCATGCAGACAAAATCGGCAAGGTTTACGGCGGTCTTTACGGAATTGAGGGCGTTGCGGAAGAACGTATTGTTTCCCTTGAAAAATTCAAAGAGGACGGACTTATTGATTTGCTCAAACAAACTCCTTCGTCATATCTGGGCTCATGCCGCAAAAAGCTCCCCAAACTTGAAGAAGACAAGGGCTTTTACGAAAAGATTTTTGAAATTTTCAAAAAATATGACATCGGTTATTTCTTTTGCATCGGCGGCAACGACTCCATGGACACAGTTGACAAAATGAGCCGTTATGCCGAGGAAATCGGCTCGGACGTCCGAGTTATCGGCGTTCCCAAAACCATCGACAATGACCTTGCCCTCACCGACCACACCCCCGGCTACGGTTCTGCCGCAAAATTTATTGCAAACTCATTGCGTCAGTTAAAAAAAGATACCGAGGTTTACAGTATGCCGTCGGTTGTTGTCCTTGAAGCCATGGGCAGAAACGCAGGCTGGCTTACGGCTGCGGCGGCACTTGCCAACGATGAGTCAACACAGGCAGCAGATATTATTTGTCTGCCCGAAGTTGATTTCGACTTCGACTCCTTTCTCGCCAAGGTCGAAAAGGTCAGCCGCGAGCAGGAAACAGTTATGATTGCCGTTTCCGAAGGCATCCACGACAATAAGGGCAACTATATAATGGAAAATATCAAGTCCATGCAAAAAGAACATGACCGTTTCGGGCATGCAGCTCTGGGCGGAGTCGGTCAGATTATCCGCAACAGCATTGCTTCGGATTTGGGTCTGAAGGTTCGCTCCATCGAACTCAGCACCCTTCAAAGATGCTGGGCAAGCGGAACATCCCTCTGTGACGTAAATGAAGCCTTTGACGCAGGTTATACAGGTGTCGGCTTCGCCTGTCAGGGTCTCACCGGTGTTGTACCCGGCTTCAAGCGTATCTCGGACAATCCTTACAAAATTGAAATTATCCCCTATGATGTCCGCAAAATTGCCAACGTAGAAAAGAAAATCCCTCAGGAAATGATTTCCCCCGACGGCTTTGGCGTTACCGACCAATTCATAAAATATGCGCTTCCACTGATTGAAGGCGAACCCCAAATCAAATATAATGCCGGTCAGCTCCAATTCGCCCCAAAGGTTTGGTAATTCAACACCGAATTGTCATTCTGAGCGTAAGCGAAGAATCTTAATGTAAGCTGAAAATGGCGTGTATCACAAAAGTGATTCACGCCATTTTTGATTGATTCTTCAGCAAATTCCGGAATAAAAGATTCTTCGCCTTTGGCTCAGAATGACATTAACCCCAACTATACAGGGTCATCCTGAGTGTAACAAAAGATCTTTCCTTAATATGCGTGATGGAACCTTTAAATCTACACAATCTCCAACTCTGAAAGCAAGCCAAGAACTGCATCTTTTTTATTGTTATCCACCTTGCTGTTGAGTTCAAACTCATTTCGTGCAGACTTAAGTTTTCTTTCTTTAAACACAAGGTCACCCCATCTGCGAACCTGACATACGGGCAAAAGCCACTTGTGCTTTTCAAGAATCGGGTATCTGCGTTTTATTATATTATGCGGCAAGAAAATTCTGCTTAATGCATAATTAAACTTATTCTTATGTTTTTTCTGTCCGATAACAACCCGATTTTCTGTACTACCGTATATCCCTGCCTCCAAAATATAATCCGACATTTTTTTTATCATTTCCGTTTCAGTTGCATCACCAAACCAATATTCTGCCAAAGCAAAGGCATTTTCCGCAAACTTCAGCAGCCCCTTGTTTTCCAACATAACTTCAAGTTTTTCTTTATCAAAGCCCATTCTGTGTACAATTATCCACAAATCCACAAAAAACCTGATTCCACATCCACTGTATTTGAAATGCTTTGCCGTATGTGCAATATGATGAAGTGCAAAGGCTTCATGCGAAAGGGCATAATGATATTTTTTTCCTTCAATGGGCGTTGCCGCTTTCCATCCATCCTCAGGGGCAATACCTTCCTCGTGAAAGTCAAAATGCAGTTCAAAATGGACCCCTTCGGGTGAATAAAGCGACACATCATGCTTGCTTTTATGGTCAAATTTAAATTTCAGTTCTGTTTGCAAAAGCTCTGTCGCACGGTCAAGGTCTTCATTATGCACAAGAATGTCAATATCGCAGCTTGTTCTGTGCCACGGTTCTTCATAATAGTCGCAAATAACCGCCCCCTTCAAAGGCAGAAAGGGAATCTCATTTGCTTCAAATAAATCATAAATTCTGTCACGGACATATTTGCCTTTTTCATACCTCATAACCGCCGCAAACTGCGACTTCACAAGATTGCCAAACCTCTCCCGATTCTTCGCATCTCTCGAAAGAACAACACTTGCAAGATGAAGCAAATCGTGCCTTTTGAGCATAGCAAAAACATCAGCAGCCTGTTCATCACATTCACCATCAAATGATCCACCCGAGAGATAGCATCGAATTATATCTATCAAACATCTTCTAACGTCATCAATAGCCATCTTTTTCCCCTCTTACATCAATCGTTTTTGGTTATAACATATTTTTTCACATTATAAAGCAATAATCCCGTCAAAATCGTCTCCGAAATAAGCGTTGCATAAGCCACACCATAAACACCAAATAAATATCCCAGAACAAGCATAAAAGCCAGCATTAAAACTATGCTTATTCCCATACAACGGCTGTATGCGCCTTGATGTCCACTTGCCACCAAAGTCTGAATCCCAAGAAAATTATTAATTATTCCAAACAACATCCATAAGCAAAATGGAATTAAAAGTAACGAATGAGAAACATATTCTTCACCAAACGCAATACCTACCACTACTTTATTCAAAACTATCAATAAAACGCCCATAAATGCAAAAACAGCAACAACAGGCTTACCAAACTTTTTCACTTTATTCAATCCCTGACTGTTTGAAACAGCAAAATCCTTACATATATACGGATAAACCGCCTGACTCACAGCGCCAAAAAGCAGAGCCATTACATACGGAATTTTATTGATTGCCGAATACACTCCAACTTCGCTTTTTGTTGCCCAAAACCCGAGAATTGTTATTCCTGCACTTGCAAATATCTTCGCCATGGCCGAAGAAATGAACAGCGCCCATCCTTCTTTCAAAGCCAGAAATAAACTTTTTATTTTTATCCATTTTAATTTTGCCGAATATTTCTTTCCTATAAGCACAAAAGAAGCAGCACTCGAAATAACAGGTGTTGAGATGTAAAGTATACAATATAAATACAAATCTTTTACACTCTTAACAAATGCGAAAATCAGCACAAGCGAAATAATTCTGCTAACTATATTTATAACAGAGACCGGCTTCATATCCGCAAGCCCCTGAAAAAAATATGTTTGTTGAAAAACCGTAGTCAAAACCGACCCGTAAAGCAAAACAATACAAATTAATTGACTTGTATCATATTTACCGACTGTTGCAATAATCAACATCAAAACAACGCTGATACCAAATAAAATAACACGAGCCCCCAAAATTGTCGATCTTATTGTGCCAAGTTCTTCATCACTCTTCCTTGTTGCAATTTTTCGAGCTCCGAGAAGTCCGAATCCGTATTCAACCACCACCTGAAAATAGCCAACCAAATTCAAAGCCAAAGAAAACTCACCATAAGCCGTTGTAGAAAGAATCCTTGTAACATACGGAATTGTGAACAAAGGAATTATAGTATTAAATCCTTGAAGAACAATCAACCAAAATCCATTCTTTGCTACACCAGAATTAAATATTTTTTTGATTTTACTTATCATTATTTTCCAACTCCGCCAAGACCTCAGCTATTTTTTCTTTCACATCATATTCATCATAAAACTTACGTGCATTCTGAGAATATAATTCATAATTATCCTTAATCTTTTTCAATCCTTTTGCAATTTCATCGACATTATCAAAATTAACACATTCTGCCGCATTTGCCGCCCCAACAGTTTCGGTGAGTCCTATATTTTGAGAGCAAAGCATCGGTAATCCGTATTTTGAATATTCATAGATTTTATTCGGTGCACAGAAAACCGTATTCAAACAAGATACATCGTAGTTTGCCACGCCTACGTGGCATTTTTCAGTAATAACTAAATGTTCCGGGGCTGGAACATATCCCCAAAAGACCGTATTCTTGTATGCTTCTTTTAATTTGTCAATATAGCTATCACCGCGACCTTTAAAATACTTCCCTAGGACAAAAAAATAAATGCTATCATCATTCAATCTATTAAGCGCAGTTACAATTTCGTTCAAAGGACGTTCCGGAGAGATATTGCCTTGATACACAACAATAAATTTATTGTCAAATGTCTTTAGCTCCTCAATCAACTCTTTGTTTGGATTCAGCTTTTCCTTTAATTCATACGGTTTATTTGCTATTACATAAGGCATCTTTTTCAAACCGTGCCTACTCATCATTATCGCAGCACGATGCGGTTCACAGCAAACTACTGCTTCTGCGTACTTTATAAATTTCGCCAACTGTTTTCCGATGAAACTTTCTTCGTCATAAAGCTCCAGCACAGAAATTACAAATCTTCTTTTTTTTAAAATATTTGTCCCCATAGCTATGGCTGTTTCACAATTTCCAAACCAAAATATCCTATCACTCGGTATTTTTTTATCTAACGCCCTAATTTCCGGCATAAATCTTAATAAATTTATTCCACTTTCAAATTTATTCTTACTTTGTATATCTTTAGAAAACTGATAATGAGTAATTCCTCTTTCGTCTAAAAGTTTATCTATCATTGCCGTGTTTTCACCATGATACACCTCCAATTCCACGCCTAGATCCTGCAAGTTCAAAACTTGCGTTAAACATGGAGGATAGTACTGAAATCCTTTTTTAAAAATATATGTGATCTTCATAATTACCTTATACGAAAACGACTCACATAATCGTTTCCAAACTCTCCCTTCATTTGTGATTTATCTCCTACCAAAACTTTTCAATTTGCAACATAATGGGATATGTCGTTTGCCACTCCGGTGTTCTATATATCAAAATAATCAGCCCATAAACAAATGTACACATCAGCACAATCAACCAGAAACGCAACTTCTCATTACTTGTATTTCGTTTAAAACTATTGGAAAAGTGCCCAAGAGCAAAAACAGAAAAACAACCTGCCAAACGCGCCAATGCTGTTGCATTAACTGCAACCACATACATAACAACTTGCAAGAGAGAAAGTTTCTCTCCCACATTGTATAATCCTCTGTTTTCTTCTTTGTCTTTTTTATACAGTTTAGGCACCAGAAACAGCAAAGCATATACCAATATTTTCAGGTATATCGCTAATCTTGGTTCACCATCCGCCATTTCGGAATCGTTATAATAATCATACTTTGGAAAGATATTAAGTAGAATCTCCCAAACTTTATCAAAAAAGAACAGACAAAAAATACAAATCACTGCAATAGTCACATAAAACCAAATGCTCTTTTCATCTTTTTCACTGTTGTTATTCCACAAAAAAGGAGAAAACAACAACATAATCCATGCTGCATTATGAAAGACCGTTGCAAAAAGACTCAGCAAAACAAACCTCATCCGGTTCTTGCGTATCAATGCATCTACTGCAAAAAGAAGCACCGCAACCGCCATCGCCTGACGCATCGCGCTAAGAAAGAAGTCAAACTGCAAAAGCGTAACAAAAATACAGCAAAATATTCCTGGATTACTCACATTCCTATATACAAAAAAGCCCAATGCAAAATTTACAATTGCAGCTGTCACTACAAAAAGAATTCTGGGATTATCCGAAATACAAGACAATATCCAATTATAATATAAATATCCCGACTCTATATCTGAAACTTCTGCATATTTGACAATGTCTGATGTTGTTGACACGCTCCAAAACATCACATAATAGCTAGCTGTGTCAGAACCCATGGCATAATGACGAAATCCCATTACAACGAAAAATATCGCAAAAACAGAAATAACATAACAAAGCTTCTTTTTTCCGGTTATACTCTGAAAAGCATCAAACACAATGGTAATGATGAGTATAAGCGAAAAAAACTTTAAATAGCTCATTCCTATATAGTAACCCATTAAACTCTCACCTTCTTTATCTCATACCATCTTTAGGAAACATAATACTTTTTCACTTGCAATATCTTTCGTAATTATAAAGTGTTTCTTTTGCTATGCCATCCCATCTAAAATTTTCTTCAGCAAGTTTTCTTGCATTTTGGGACTTTCTTAGCCATAGTTCTTTTTCAGATAAAGCTTTCAGCATTTCTTCAGCAACAGAATCTATATTATTTTCTGCAACCCATCCTGCATCATAACGCCTGATATAATCACCCCAAGTTGTCCCATGAGTAACCAGGCAGGGAACACCATAACTCATTGCTTCCAAAATCCCCATGGTTATCGCCTCTGTTCTGGATGTTTGGATGAAAATATCAGTATCAAGCAAAACTGCTTCTTTTTCTTCAGCATAAACAGCTTTATTAAGCAACAAAATGTCTGCTATGCCCAATTTGGAGATTAACTCCTGGACAGCTTTTTTTCTTCCAAGAATATCAGGCCCATAAATATTTATCTTATAATTGTGTTCTCGCAAGTATCCTGCATTCTTCGCAACCGCCTTAGCCATTATGTCGAGTCCCTTGGTATACATCTCAAGACGACCGATATAATTCATATTGACAGTCTGTTCCGAAAATGTTTCTTTGCACTTTTGAGGCATATCTATCCCAGTTGCACTGACAAACTTTTCTTTTTTGAAATCTATCCTGCTCTTTTCATTTTCTGACAGACACTGAATTGCTTTTGCACCCTTTATGAAACGATTGAACAACAAAACATTTCCCACCAGTTTCTTTAACCTACGCTGTCTTTGCACCTCTCTGGTAAGAGATCCATGCGGAATAATTATGTAAAGTACACCTTTTCGTCTCAAATCAGATGCAATTTTTATAAACTGTACTCTATACACCTCATGAAAAATAACAATATCCGGCTTTGAAAAAGGCTCCGGCAATTCCGAAATATCAAATCCACTTTTATATTCAAATTGATTTTTTACGTCTGCAATCTTTAAATTTGTTATATTTACAAGCCCGACATCAACCATTTGCTGCTGATGTCTGATATGCTGCGGAACAACTCCACATACACCGCTTGAAGGATTATCTTCAATAAACGCAATATGTAAAACGGTCATCTTCAAATTCCTCCTCATCCTTTTCGATGAAAGCCTTTTTTGATTGAGTTTCTAAGAAATCCAGGCATAAAACTAATTGCCTTTTTTATATATTTTTTTATCTTTGCCTTCAGGGGCAAACTCTTTTCAAAAGTCTTTTGAATTTCATCTATATCAACATCACTTTTAAGCAATTCCAAAAGTTCACGTCTTTTTTGCTTATCCACCTCATACACTTCACCATAGGATTGACATCTAATCACATCCGACATGCTGTGTTCCGTGATGAATATATTCTTCGGAAGTTTCTGTAGCCACTCATACCCAACATCGGAAACAGCTGTCACTGCAGAAACACCTGTAATATCTTCATCATATTGCCACCCCCAGAAATCCCCCAATCTAATATCAGTGTAAGCTAACGTACTTCTCAATTTACAGTCTTCACATACATTATTCAAAATCAGGTTACTGAAAAACAATCTATAAAAGGCACCAAATTCATCAGAAATGAATACTTTTTTTTCATTCGTCTCAAAATTAACACAAAACTCATGCCAACCTTTCTTTTTGCTTCGGAACTCTACCTTTTTAAATTCATCTGTTCCTAATACATCTTCTGCTTTTTTTAAAGTCTTCTCCCACAAAAGCATACTGGGACAACCATGACAAAACAAATCTACAAAAACAAAATTATTTTCGTACATCGACCCGTTAATAACCTTACGCAATGCATAAATATGGCATGGCAAACCGAAAATCATATATCTGGTATCCGTTTTTTCAGAAAGTATCTTCCTGAACACATCAACAGTATACGATTGAATATATTTGGAACCTTTAAACCGCTCAACATCAATATCGGTAATCTCCGATACTGCAATATTACGCTCTTTGTCGTATGTTACCCCTACAACCTTGTAGCCCTCTGAAACCGCCTGTTTCGCCAAAAGATACGCAACGCCACCCGATGTGACATCGCTCAATATATCTGTTTCTCCTTTACAAGCATACACAGCCTTGCATTCATCAGACATTGAAACACTGTTATCAAATTTATAACAAACCCGCCTACACTTTCCGCATGATATACACTTTTCACTATTAACAGAAGGTCTGTAAAACCCATTTTCATTCAAATAAATGCTTATCGCGTTTGTTGGACATACCGCCGCACAAACTTGGCAACTGGTACACTTTTCATCATTAAAACTTATTATATTATTCATTTAATTTCCTCTAAACACGACATAATATAAGCAAGCGATGTTTTTTGACTTTCCTCCAACAATAAACTCACTTTGTCAAAATCTATCTTTTTGCACATTTTTTTTGGTATTTCCGAAAAATCTTCCATTAATCGGTCTGTCAATTCATATCTTTCAAGTAAATCAAAAAGCTTGTTCTTATTGCCTCTGATTTTCGTAACAAAATCTGTATTGGTAATCAACGACATAACCGACCCGTGGAAAGTATCTGTAACAACACCGTTTGCATACTTAAAATATCCTAAAAGCTCTATCGGTGATGCATCCACGCATTTGTCGCACCACTTATGGTAATATCCTGCAGAAATAATCATCAAATTATTTCTTTTTGCATACTCTTTAATCTTTTGCACTTCTGTTTCGTCATTCATGTTATTGTCATAAGCATAAACCAAAAGATAATTCTTTTGAATTTTTCTCTCAAGCTTCTTTTGCTCATCTTTATATCCGTACAAAATAACAGGATCGCACACTTCGCAAGCATCATACCCCAATGATTCCACCATTTTTTTTGTGTTGTGATCCCTGACAGAAATCTTCTTCATTTCCTTAAGTCCTGCCCCTATCATAGACGCAACTCTTAGTTCTCTCATACTTTCAATCCCCGTAGGACCACAGCTTGCCGCATACGAAAAAATATTTTCGCAAGGAACTCCAATGCCCCAAAAAAACGGATTCACACCTGCTTCAACACTAAAAACCTCATCGCTGCCAATAAAAACTGCATCCAAATTCTTTGCTCGCGAATAATACTCTCCTATCAGAGGTTTCCTGAATTCATCTAAAATCTTCTTTTTTTGTACATTAAAAAGCGTTCTTGAAATGCCAAATTTTTTTAAATATGATATATAATAAAAAAGGGACTTTATGGATATATCATACTTTTTTTCTGCACCTACCGCCATAAAATCATAATTCTTTTTGAAAATAAGTGCCCTCGCATCGTTTCCTTTTTCTTCAAGTATCTTTTTTAACGCATAAAGCTGTAACAGCGCTCCATGGTTATGAACATTATAATGTGTTAATATACCTATTTTCATAAAAATCTCCTCCCCCCAACAATACTATATAAACAAATAATTTTAACCTTACAGAGCAATAACAAACCCATAAACTTATCATTTTCTGAACTATCCAAAAAACTTATGAGTTCACTGTTTCTTGTGAGCTTTTTCACTTTCTTCGAATTTTCTATTGTTTTTTTGGAGTCTCTCTTAAAAATGTATTACTTACCAATTTCAGCAATTTGTTAGGTGTGAGAAACATAGTTAGTTGCCCAATAACAACATACATCAAGTCAAAAAAGTTTAAATAATGTTTTTTATAAAAGGAAAACATTATGCTGATATATTCACTGCAATTTATCCATGTTCTCCGCCTTTTGAAATTATCTTCATTCGACCGATACCATAACAACGCTTCACTAAGATTGGCAGCATGAGAATTCTCATTTACCATGCTTATAAATAACTCTAAATCTTCTTTACGTCCGAACTCCTTATAGCCACCCAACTCCAAAACCTTGGATTTTTTATACATAACTGTCGGATGATTAAAAGGACTTCTGCGACGTGCAAATTTCAGAATTTCTTCATGAGTTGTCGGAACAATGCGTGAAGAAACAACGTTTGAAGGTTCGTTCACAAATTCATCAATTTGTGTTCCCAATACATCTAAATCGGGATTTTTTTTAAATTCCAATAATTGCTTCTCACAACGTTCAGGATACGAAATATCATCTGTGTCCATTCTTGCAACAAGCTCGTTTCTGCATTTTTTTAAGCCCGCATTCAGCGCTACGCCTAATCCACTGTTTTTTTTCAGCTTTACAATCGTAAAAATTGAAGGATGTTGCTTTTGGCAATCATCTATCACCGCATATAACGCTTCTGTCAGCGGACCATCTTCAACAATAACAATCTCATCCGGCAAAACAGTTTGTTTAAGCATACTTTCAATGCTCGTCTTGAAATACTCTGCCTTTTCTTTGTGATAGATTGACATCAAGACACTATACTTTTCCATAAAAAAACTCCGTTTCTGTTTCCTTTATGCTTTGTTCAAAATCTACTACCTGATATGAAATCTTATACTCACTTAATTTCTTATCATAAACAACAGTTCCGAACACTTTGTTGAAAAGAGATATTTTCTTGGCCAATAGTCTCAAAACAGGATTAAACCACGAAATTCCTATGAGCTTTTTCCCTTTGGCTTGAGCAATCCGTTCAACCAAGCGATAAACATTTACATAATCTTCATTCTGCGGATAAAATATGCCTCGCTCTGCATTTTCAATCATCAATTTAATGAATTCGCATAAATTCCCAATATAAATCATACTACGTTGATTATTTATTTTAGGAAATATAAACGTCTTTTTTGCAAGTCGCGATAATTTTGCATAATTTCCTTTTGAATTTCTTCCATATACCATTGGCGGTCTTATGATTGCCACTTTGAAATCATCATCATTCAACTCATCAAGCCGTATATCTGCCTGCAATTTACTGTCTCCATAAAAATTATCGGGACACGGCACTGTATCTTTTGTAATAATTTCTTTTTTACTGCCGTACACTATAATACTGCTCATAAAAACAAACTGTCTGACACCGTCAGCTTTAGCTTTTTTTGCAGTCTCTATTGTTAAGTCGGTATTAACCTTGTAGTATTTTTCTTTTGTTGCTTCGTCTGCGTTACCGGTATCAGCATGGGCTATACCCGCAACATGAAACACAGCATCATATTCGGAAAAATCATATTTTCTCCATGAACCGTCAATCATATCAATTGTATCAACAAAAAAATCAGTTGAATAATTTTCTTTAATGTATCTTTCAAAACTTGTTCCTATATAGCTAGTAGCTCCTGTTATAAGTATTCTTTTCATTTCATAAGCACCTCTTTGTCGTTGCTTTTCTCAACAGTTGCCCCCTCCACAACTCCGTCGCTCTTCAACACTTTCAAAATTGTACCGAAGAAACATTTAAAATCCAGCCAAAATCCTATATTCTGTGCATAGTATCCATCAAGGTTCGCCTTAACATCAATAGGCAATTCATCCCTTCCGTGAATCTGAGCATACCCCGTAAGTCCCGGTTTCAACAAATTGGAACCATTGTTATCTCTGAGTTCGAGTAAATCGGTTTGATTAAAAAGTGCCGGTCTTGGACCTATAATTGTCATATCACCTTTCAAGATATTCCATATCTGAGGCAACTCATCAATACTAAATTTCCTTAAAATTCCTCCCAGTGGCGTTATAAATGCACCGGCATTCCCCAACAGATGGGTGGGCATATTGGCGGGACAATCTGTGCTCATTGTTCTGAATTTATAGATTTTGAAAGGTTTCTTATTTTTCCCCACACGTTCCTGCACAAAAAACACAGGACCTTTACTGTCTATCTTTATCAAAACAGCTACAACAGCAAAAACCGGGATGAGAACAATAAGCCCCACAAAGGACAGGACAACATCAATTAATCTCTTTAAAAAATGTATGTACACAAAAATACCTCCACCAATTCTATTCACCGTCAAATAACAGCACTTCCGACAACTTCAGCTTGACGTCCATCAGACTTTTCAGCCTTATCGGCACAATCGTTCAATCCTGTCGGATGATAAGTCGGAACAATATCTGCAACCAAATCACGTATCGTATCTTCACAGCCATCATATGCCGCAATTGTCAGTTCCCGCATTTGATTAAGGAACAAATCCGTATCAAATGGAATTGGACAACCAATATGAATCAAGTGATTGGGAGTTGTTCGCAGGCCTTCTTCCGACATGAGCTTTTCCTCAAACAGCTTTTCTCCCGCCCTGAGACCTGTGTATGAAATCTTAATGTCAACATCAGGCCGCAAACCCGAAAGTCTTATAAGATTTCTTGCCAGAGTGTCAATTTTAACAGGCGAACCCATATCCAAAACAAAAATTTCACCGCCATCAGCATAAGTTCCTGCCTGCATAACAAGCGAAACCGCCTCAGGTATGGTCATAAAGTATCTGATAATATCGGGATGCGTAACCGTAACAGGACCACCTTTTGCAATCTGCTCCTTAAATCTCGGAATAACCGAACCGTTGCTTCCAAGAACATTTCCAAAACGCACAGCCACAAACTCGGTTTCAGGACGAAAACCGTTTTCAGCAATGCTTTCAACACCGGTTTTTTCCGTTTCGCTATGAGTATAAATGGGGCGCAAATCACAAACTTGTCCATCTCTGATTTTTCGGTCAAAGCTCTGAATAATCATCTCACACAAACGCTTTGATGCTCCCATAATATTTGTGGGATTAACCGCCTTATCAGTCGAAATCAGAACAAAACGCTTACACCCGTTCATCATAGCAGCATACGCCGTCTTATATGTACCCACCGCATTGTTCTTTATGGATTCGCACGGACTGTCCTCCATAAGCGGAACATGTTTGTGAGCCGCAGCATGGTATACCAGTTCAGGCTTATATTTTTCAAAAACCTGATAAATCCGCTTGCTGTCACGAACAGAGCCAATAAGCACCTCAATATTGAGTTGCGGAAAATTATCCTTCAACTCAAGACCAATTGCATGGGCATTGTTTTCATAAATATCAAAAATTATCAACTGCTTTGGATTATTTTTTGCAATCTGCCGACAAAGCTCACTGCCGATTGAGCCACCGCCACCGGTAACAAGAATAACCTTTCCTGAAATAAAATCATGTATATTCTTGTCGTCTACCTTAACAGGCTCACGACCAAGCAAATCTTCAACCTTAACATCCTCCATCGCTCTGACCGAAACCCTGCTGTTCACCAACTGATACATCCCCGGCAGGTTTTTCAGTTCACATTCGGTTTCCTTACAAATATCAAGAATATCCCTGCGCTGAACTGCAGTAGCACTGGGCAACGCCAAAAAGATTTTCTTTATATTGTATTTTTCAACATTAAAAAGTATGTCATCCCGGCCGCCAACAATGGGTACACCATCAATGTATCTGCCCCACTTGTTGCGGTTATCATCAATGATACAATATACTTTGTCATTGCTTTCATTTGATTCGTGCAAATCACGCAAAAGCATCTGTCCCGCAGCCCCTGCCCCAATAAGCATCACCCGGTTCTTATCCTGTTGCACATCCATCTGCTTATTCAGCAGAAGCACAAAACGATAAGCAAAACGAATAGCAGTCACCATCACAAACTGAAGCATAGTGCCAATAATATAGTACGATATGGGCATACGTCCAAAGAACACAGTAATAGCAATTATGTGAAAAACCGCTGTGATGCACGAAGCACTCATAATTCTTCTCAGTTCCGTAAAGCTGGCAAAACGCCACAAGCTTTTGTAAAGACGTAAGCACCAAAAAACAATTAAGCTTACCGCCATATATATGGGCGTAAAGTTCAGCCATGCCACAAAATATTTTTGCGGTATTTCAGAAAACCGACAGTCAAAGCGAAGCCAGAGTGCGCCAAAATACGAGCCGCTTACCGCACACAAATCATAAACACATAAAAACAATATTATCATATGCCAATGTTCAAAACGAAAGCGTCTTGATTTTGGGTCCAAAACCTTCTTTTTGCCAAATTTTTTTATTTCTTTTTTCATAAATGTTCCTCAATCTACTAATTCAGTCAGCATCTTTTTCCATTCACCGACAAATTATATATGAAAATAACTTAAAATTTCACATTCCATATCATTATACCTTAAATACACATTCTTTTCAATAGCCAATTTGTAGAAAATACAAAAATATTTTCGTGCAAAAGTTTAAATATAACATTACACGCTACCCCTCTTTGGTATATCATTTAAAAGAACAAAGCGGCTTTGGCGCTCGCCTGCGGCGGGCAGAAAAGGATACAGCTTTTTTCGTCCATGTGCGTTTCCGCCATCGGCGGAAAATTTCGCACGGACAATTTAATTTTTGTTTTTATATAAAAGGAAATTCGCAATTTCCTTTTATATAAAAATTATTTTCACAGTTGATTTATATACCAACATATGTTAAAATTAAGCTATAAAAAATAAACCAACCACAAGGAGGAAATTTTATGAAAAAAATCTTATCTTTTTTACTTATCACGGTCATAATGCTTTCGGGAATCACAGCATATGCCCAAATCCCCGAATTTCTAACCAAAACATACACCAATTATACAACAGACTATCAAATGTCGTTCCAGCTTGAAAACGGTGCCGAAATTGTAGACTTCATCAGAGAGAGAATGCCAACAGACGTGGGTATCATGAAGGTTCTTGACTTGAATTCCATTTTTTCAAGTATGCTTTCACTGGATGCAACCGCCAACATAAAGGCAAACATTAGCGAAGATTACAAAAAAATACAGCTTTCGGCAACAACGGACTATTTTTATGACGTAAATGCCGGTGAAAATATGGTTATCAGCCTGAAAGCCACAGCAGGAACATGGGTCAATATGGACATTTCCGCAACGGAACCTGTTTTTGAACTGATATATTCCTATCCTTACAGCAACAAATACGTAAAACAAAACATTCTCGAAGATTGCTCCGAGGAGGAAAAAGCTCAGATTATAACCATTATGAATCTTGTTCTCAACAAAGACTTCATCAACTCTTTCAACAGCACAGCTCTGCAGCTTCTTGAAAAGCACGCAAAAATCACAGCCTCAGGCAATATTTGCACCATTGAAATTGACAACGCAGGCCTTATTGCGATGATAGAAGATTTCATTGCTGTTTTCGGAGCAAAAATATCGGCACTGATGCCATACTTTACCGAAGCCGCATCAATCGGAATCATCGGCGGAGCCGACGGCCCCACAGCAATTTACACAACCGATGATACCGAATCCGAAATGCCGCCCGAAGCTCTGTTCCCCAGCCTTGAAGGAGTTCAGATTCTGGGAAGCGAAGGCATTGTCTGCAAATATACACTCAACGGCAACAAGCCTTCAAAGGCCGAAATGAATATGGATATATCCATTGATGTTTCCGAAATCTTTGGGCTTGCTGAACCCCTGAACATTGATTTTTCGGTAAAATACGATGCAAACATGTCAAACTTCGGCACAACAAAGGTTGGATTCCCTGTTCTCACCGAAGAAAACTCCGTAACCTACAAGGAACTCTTTGATTATCCAACACCCGATTACAGCGGTGACTATTACAATCCCTATGTATGGTTTGAAACCAACCGGATATTATTGCCAAACAACCTGTACTATCTGCCCCTCCGTCAAACCATGACCGAAGCCTACGGCGATGAGATTTCCATTGAATATCAGGACGGAAAAATCACCCTTCAAAGTCCGTGGTTCAAAGAATTTGAAACCCTGACGTTCCAAGAGAACTCAGCAACAGCATATGTGGATGATAAACAAATCACCATTTCTCCTATTCTTGAACAGGACGGAACGGCATACATAAGCTGGGCAGTTCTTGAAGAACTGTTCAACTGGTCAGGACTCAGCATCACTCACGATATGCTGAACGGAGTATATAACATTGACTTCTACACATACGATATTAATCATTATGAAGATAACGAAATCACATACCCCTATTCTTATTCATCAACAAGCCCCACCGAAATTCCGCTTATTGACGGTGAATACTACGTTCCCCTTCGTGCATTGATTTCCGATGCATACGCAGATCAGGCAACAATTGAATATGCCGACGGCAAAATCATATTGGAAAGCCAATGGTTCCCGGGCTTTAGCAAACTGACGCTTTTTGAGGATTCAACAACAGCATACAAAGACGAAACAGAAATCACCGTGGGACGTATTGTTGTTAAAGACGGTGTGGCGTATGTAAGTCACAAGCTCTTTGAAGACATCTTTGGCTGGACATTGGATGATGTTTCCCATGACATAATTTCAGATTGGTATTACATAGGATTCAGTACCAATACCGAATACTAATTTACTGAGAGGACATAAATATGAAAGTTGTATTACAAAGAGTGACCGAAGCCTCGGTCAAGGTTGAAGGAAAAATTGTCGGAGAAATAGGCAGAGGCTATGTTGTTTTGCTTGGCGTCGGCAATGAGGATACAAAAGAAACCGCCGAAAAAATGGCTGACAAAATAAAAAAGCTCAGGCTTTTCCCCGACAGCGACGACAAAACCAATCTCTCAATCGAAGATATTGACGGCGAGGTTCTTGTTATTTCTCAGTTCACACTCTATGCAGATGCACGCAAGGGCACACGTCCAAGCTTTGTGAACGCAGGAGCACCGGCATTGGCGGAAGAATTGTATGAATATTTTCTTGAACTTTGTGAAACAAGATTCCGCAAAACCGCTCACGGTTGCTTTGGCGAACACATGGATGTCAGCCTAATCAACGACGGGCCCTTTACCATTTGTCTGGAGCTGTGATATGATTTACAAAAACATAATTGAAGGTAAATTCATAAGCCGTCCAAACCGTTTTATCGCAAACGTTGAACTCAACGGCAAAACCGAAATCTGCCACGTTAAAAACACAGGCAGATGCAAAGAGCTTCTTCAGCCGGGCGCAAGGGTTTTTCTTTCAGAATCCGATAACCCGCAGCGAAAAACACGTTTCGACCTGATTGCCGTATACAAGGAAAATATTCTTTTCAATATAGACAGCCAAGCGCCCAACAAAGTTTTCTGCGAATGGCTGAAGGAATCTGAATATTTTGAAAACATAACCCACATCAAGCCGGAATGTTTTTACCATAAGTCACGTTTTGATTTCTATTTTGAATATAACGGCAAAAAAGCATTTGCCGAAGTCAAGGGCGTAACCCTTGAAAATAACGGTATTTTTATGTTTCCCGATGCGCCAACGGAACGTGGAGTGCGTCATCTGAACGAACTTTGTGATGCACTTGATGAGGGCTATGAAGCCTATGCGGTTTTTGTACTTCAGGCACAAGGAGCAACCTCCTTTATGCCCAACGCAGAAACACATCCGCAATTTGCCGAAGCCTTGTATAACGCAAAGCAAAAAGGGGTAAAAATACTCTGCCTTGATTGCAACGTAACGCCCGATTCATTAAAAATCAGCAAATTTGTTTCTGCAATCATAACTGATACCTTGCCGTAGGCAAATATAACTTAAAAAAGGCATCCGGTGGATGTCTTTTTTCTTGCATAGCAGAATAGTTTAGATGACATAGTTTTGGCCGATATGCAATCTTCGATTGCTCGATATTTTTACTACGTAAAATCGATATGTTTTCGCTTTGCTCAAGCTTGATATGATATAAATCTCGTTGCGTTAGCTACATATCGAGTGCATCAGCATATATCGAGTCCGCAAGGACATATCGAAAATCTCGCAAGAGATTTATATCGATGAAAAAAGACTTATCGATTGACAAGTCTTTTTTCTGGCACTAATGGTTAATTGTCATACAAACGAATAAGCGATGCAAACTGCAATAGATTATTTCACTGTGAAATGACCTTTTTTAGTTTAGTTTTAATCCGTCACTGAATGCCTGAACGACTTCTTCTCCGATCTTTCGATATCCCATGGCTTCACCTACAATTTTATTGCTTTTCCATCCGAGTTTTCCCTTTAGGTCGAAAGCATCACCGAGGAGATATGCAACCTCACCGCTTACAAGCTGTGAATTATCTACTGAAACAAGCTCTGTTTCTTTTCGTTAGATATTCAGTTTTATAGAGTAGTTTTAACCAATACTCTGTTTCATTTTCTTCTTTTAATGCTATATTCATTTTCGCATTAAAATCAGGTTTTGTTTGTATTTTTTGCGCCTCCGCTACTTCACTTCATTTTGCATTTTTATGGTTTAGTTCCATTTCTCGTTTCCGTTATCAATTTTAACATAGCTATGGTCATTTGTCGCTTCCTGAATTGCGATATAATACCACGCCGATTCGTCGCTGTTATCTTCCCATTTTATCATATTATCGTTTAAATCATCCACGGTTTCGGGTGTGCGGTCAAGCATTCTGTTAATCATTGTTATTGCTTCCGCACGGGTAATAAATTCATCAGGACGGAAAGTGCCGTCTTCATAACCTTTTATCCAGCCGTGAGCCGCCGCCTCATAAATTTCGGCTTCTGCCCAATGTCCCGATATGTCTGTAAATGTATCGTTTTTATCAAATTCCGACTCATCAAACCTTGCACAGATTGCCGCGAATTCTGCTCTTGTGATAAAGTCATCAGGAGCAAATGCAACGTGTGTTTTTCCTTTTATAATTCCAAGCTTTGCCATTGTGGAAACAGATGTGTTGTACCACGCATCATCATCTGCATCGGCAAAGTTGTTTGTATAGACAAGATTAGCATTTCTTGTTTCTTCATTTAGCAATCTGAAAAATATTTCTGTTGTTTCTGCTCTTGTAATATTATTTTCAGGTCTTACTGTATTGTCACTGTAGCCTTTAACATATGCAAAATGCTCACTTGTGTTGAGAATATCCGATACATTTGTTTTTCTCCATTTTGCGTAAAGAGTAAAGCTCTTTGTTACCTTGCTTTCAAAATCATAAAGATTCTCAAAGGTTTTTTCTGTGTACCAACCGTCAAAGATATAATCTTCTTTTGCGGGGTCTTGCGGTTTTGCAAGTTTTGTGTTTCGTGCAACACGACTGTCTGAAATCTTTGTACCGCCGTCTGTTTCAAATTTCACCGTATAACGAGTAACACCACCGCCACCGCCTGAGCTTGATTTTTTCTTCCATTTTGCATAGAGTGTAAAATCTGATGTTACAGCGTTATCAAAGTTATATTTATTTGTAAGTGCCGCATCATCAAACCAACCGACAAAGTTGTATCCGCTTCTGGTTGGATTGGCAGGTTTTGCGAGTTTTTCACCATCGTTAACTGTTGCAGCTGCAATATCACTTCCGCCGTTTGAATTAAAGGTTATTGTATAAACATTAGGCTGTACAACAGGAATTTCATTGAATGTTGCTGTGTATTCAATATTTCCTGTTACCGCTTCAACATCAGGTGTCCATCCTGCAAAGGTGTAGGTATACTCTGCCGTCGCTTGCTTAGCAGGCTCTTCGCCGTCATAGGTGGGAGCTGTTCCGTATTCCACATCATTGTCGGTTTCAAGAACAGTGCCGTCGTGATTTTTCCATACAACTGTATAAGTTTCAGGTTCTGCAGGGAGCTTCAAAGAAGTTGCCGCATATATAATACCGGCGTCAAAGCCTGTTCCCTCCGGTTGTTCTTCGCCGTCATCAACAGTTGCAAAGTTGTCCCCGAGATAAAGACTGTAACCCGAAGGAAGAGCACCGTCCGGGATATTTATAATTTCTTCTACCGTCAAAGCACTTTCAAAATTCACATTTACAAACAGGGCCGCATAAAGCTCATTTGTGTCTGTGTCATACTCTTCAGTATCGCCTTTCGCTTCAAATACGCCCCCATCCCTTAAAATAAAGACATCAATTTCATCATCAGTATGAAAAGCACCACATCCTTTGAGCGTCAGTCTTTTACAAATCAGGCTTCCGCTCGTGCCGATTATTGCCCGACCGCACGAAACATTGCCGTTGACCAAAAGAGTTCCATCTACATTAAGGGTAGAATTGCTGTCGCCGCTTGCTCCGAAACCAAGCCTTGTATATTCACCTGTAATGCTTATATTCGCACCTTGGGAAATCGTAATAATATGGTTATTTTCGCCACCTTGTGTTCCCATATATTCCAATTCAAGAGCACCTTCTCCTTCAAAGGTTATGGAATCCCATTGGGCACTTTCATATATACTTCCGATATATGAATCACTCTGTGTATTTATGATAATGTAAAGTTTTCCGGTATTCTTACCCGGAAGCGTCAGCGTTTCAATGCTTGCACCGTCAAGTGTAAGCTCCAGTGTTTTTACTGTTTCTTCGTCAATTTCTTCTACAGTCCACACATAAGAATAGTTTTCCATCACTTCAGTTTTATTTTCACTTAATGCAGACAGCACGGATAAATCAACGTTTACCGCTGTATCTGCAAAAACGCTGATCTGCATGGAAAATACGCTCATCAGCATAACTAAAGATAAAATACACGCCGTCAACTTTTTAAAATATATTTTTGTTTTCATATATTCGCCTTCTTTCAAAATTTATTCTTTGTTATCAATATCATTGTCGAGCCGTTTCACGAATTTTTCAAACATTTCATGTCCTATCTTTATACAGTCAAGCTTTAGTATCTTTTCGATTGTTTGTTTTCGTTCCTGCTCCGGAATATGATATAAAAGCATCATACTGTCAAGAGTAAGTGATATTTTTCTTTCAAGAGTAAAATATCTGTCGCAGGGAGCATAGAATACGGCAAGCTCGATTCCGCTTGCAATATGCTCTTTTTCGGCAAAGTCTGTTTCCGACCAATCGGGAAGTCTGTCTTTAAAAAGCATATGATGCTCTTTAGCCGCCCAATCCTTTATAAACTCAAAGGTTTTGAACTGGGAATAAGCACTGTAATACAAATCCCACGCCTTGCGGTCTGTTTCACAAAGAGCAATCTGTATTGCAATTTCCGCCGCATAGGAGAACAAAACATCTTTTGACTGTTCAAGTCCGTTATCAATTATGCCGCCGTGAAACTCTGTCAAAGCCTGTATCAGGTAGTAAAGCATATCCTCCTTTGCATGAAAATGATATGCAATCGTTCCTTGTCGCAGTCCGCAATCAGCGCTGATTGCCCTTATCGTTGTTTTGGAATAACCGTTCTCCAAAAATAACCTGATTGCCGATTGTAATATTTTTCTTTCGGTCTTTGTTATCGGAGAAGAAAAACGATTTCTCTCTACAATACTGTTTATCATTTTTATTCACCACCTCGTACGTGTTTCGGTCGTGACCTAATTTTACACCAAAAAAGTAAATTTGTCAATACTTTAAGATAATTTTTTTACTTTGACGATGTTTTTTTTTTACAAAATGCACCGCTGTTTCACTACGAAACTTTTCTTTTTGTATAAATCCCTTTATAACGAATGTCTTCAGTCGGAATAGCGATATATCGCTATTCCACAACAGCAAATACTTTGCTGTC
>JAZRMZ010000013.1:0-17534 GCA_045647905.1 Clostridia bacterium | reverse complement strand
TCACTTCCCAAGGCTTTAATCATATCCTCCGGTTCAATTCCTGTTATGCCTGCATGACCTATGTCGAGACATACAACAAATCTGTTGGAGTCAAGTGCCTTAATCATTCGTTTGAGAACAGCAGGTGTGTGGAGTTTACCGTGGTAGCTGTTGGTTTTTTCGTTGTAAACAAACAAATTTTCAATGGCAATTTTAATTGAGAATTCTTTTGCGTAAGGTTCAAGGCTCTTGTAAAATTTCAAGTTATATTCGAAGTTGTCTATGTGAGGCGGTGTTGTAATTGCGTGAATTACGATATATTCAGCACCCATAATTGCTGCAGCTTCCATAGCATGAATAAGTTTAGTGTATTCTGCATCGGTGGGTTCAAATTTGTTGCTCAAGGCAAAGGAGAAGGGGGCGTGTACCTGATTACAACTTAATTTGTTTTCATCAAGAAGTTTTTTTATTTCTTCGGCATGTTTCACTCTGCCTGAACCGAGAATTTCATCGCAGTCGGCACAAGCAAAAAATGAATAGTCAATTCCGTCAAAGCCGGCAGCTCTTATCATTCTAAATGTTTCCTTGTCTCCAAAGCGCCGGTATATATCGTGTGTTTCGATTGAAAGCTTCATTGTAAGCAGTCCCCTTTTTTGAAAAATTTAAAGATAGTATATACTTCTTACTTGCGTAATGTCAAGGCTTTTTTTCGATGTTGACAATTTTGTCAACATTTTGTTTTTAAAGGCGTAAAACCGTACAAATTTGTTTACAAAAAATCATATTGTTACAATATATCAGCTATGATAAAATTATATTGTATATAGTTGTGTAAAAAAATTAAAATTTATATAAAATTTTTCAGGAGGTAGAAGAAATGAAAAGTTTAAAAAGAATTCTGGTGTTTGTGCTTGCAATATCAATTTTTGGCACAATGTTGGTTGGCTGCGGAGACGAAGAAAATGCAGACGGCGTAACAGTTGTTAAAGTATGGACAAATACCGCTCACACAAAGGATGTTGCAACCGAACTGGTGGACAAATTCAATTCAACCATCGGTAAGGAAAAGGGGATCAGAATTGAATACACAGTTCATGGCAGTGACTATACAAAGGTGTTGGATATTGCAATGCAGACAGGTGATATGCCTGATTTGTTTTATCCCATAGCAGGGATTAAGGATGTTGCAAAAGCCGGAAACGCAACAGCTTTGGAAGATATGCCGGGCGGCAATGACTTTATCAAGGGATATGAAGGTTCACTTCGTAACGGTGTGAACATCATTGACGGAAAGACATACACAGTTCCTTATAATCTCACAACCGTTGGTTTGATTTATAACAAGGATTTGTTCAAGAAGAACGGTATTGTTGACAAAAACGGAAACGCAAAAGCCCCCACAACCTGGGATGAAGTTGCAGAATATGCAAAGAAGTGCACAGACCCCTCAAATAAGGTATACGGCATTGCTCTTCCTCTCAAATGGGGCGGATACCTCAACTGGGATCTTCTCCATCCCTGGTTTGCATCATTGGGAACAGAAGGCTATGACTACGAAGCAGGAAAGTATGACTACACAGCGTTGAAGCCTGCATTTGACTGGTTCATGAGAATCAAGAAGGACGGCTCTGCATTCTTCGGTGCAGAAGGTCTTGACAATGACCCTGCACGTGCACAGTTTGCGGCAGGTAATGTTGCAATGAAGCTTGGCGTTTCGTGGGATGTTGGTGTTCTCAATGACCAGTTCCCCGCTGAAATTGACTGGGGTGTTGCACCTGTTCCCAGCATTGACGGCAATCCCGAATACAAGCAGTTCTGTGCATCGGACGTTGCTCTTGCAGTTTCGGGCAAGGTGGAAGATGCTAAAAAGGAAAAGGTTATGGAAGTTTACAAGTGGTTCCACGAAGATGACTTCCTCAAGAGAATGTATGAAGAAGGAAAGCTTATTCCATTTGACGGTTCAATAATCGAAGGTGTTGAGCTTGGCTCAAAGGCACCAAAGGGCTGGAAGGAATTCTGTGCAATGGCAGATATTTCAGTTGCACTCCCCCTTGTTCCTGCTGTTGCGGTTGAAGGCGATTCACTCAGCAATGTTATGATGAATATGTGGGTTGGAAAAGTTGGAGTTGATGCAGGACTTGCAGACATCACAAAACGAATGAATGCGGCTCTGGAAAAGGAAAAGGGCAGAGGCTCTCTGGATTTTGACCTTTATCAATGGGGTAACGTTGATAAAAAAAGATAGTGAATGGAGTGACTTTTTTTGAAAGTTTTGACAGCGAAAAATGAAAAGACATCATCCGGCAAGAAAGAGCCTGCACTCAAAGTAAAGTCAAGAAACAGGAAGGTGGTGCATGCGTGGGTGTGTTATCTCATGCTTGCACCTGCCCTAATCGGATTTTTGTTTTTCACATTGTATCCTATCATATGGTCAGCAAGATACAGCTTTTATGACTATGACGGGATTGATGCATATTATGTGGCTTTTGATAACTTTATCAGAGCCTTCAAGGACACAAGATTCTGGGAATCAATGGGAACAACCTTTATATTTACATTCGGAAAGCTCATTATTGAGTTGCCCCTTGCGTTGTTCCTTGCAATTGTGGTGAACAACAAGCTGAAGGGAAACGGATTGTTCAGAATCGCATTCTTCCTTCCCAATATTGTCAGTGTTGCCATTGTTGGTCTCATATTCAGCTTCTTGTTTGACGGTCTTAACGGTGCGGTTAACAACCTGCTTCTTGAATGGAAGTGGGTTGACGCACCAATAAACTGGTTCGGAAACAAATGGACGGCTTTGTCTATAATTGCACTTGCTTCCATATGGCAGGGCTTCGGTATTAATATGATGTTCTTCCTTTCGGGGGTTCAGGGCATACCTGCAGAGCTTTATGAGTGTGCATCTCTGGACGGAGCAAGCAAGTGGCAGTCCTTCAAGAAAATCACATTGCCCATGCTTGCACCCACAATGCAGGTTATATTCCTGCTGGCAGTAACGGGAAGTATGAAGACAACGGATATGGTGCTTACCATGACCAATGGTGAACCTGCAGGACAGACGGAAGTTGTGATGACGTATATATTCAAGCACTTCTTCAATTACGGTCAGGCAAGCGTTAAGCCTCAGTATGGCTATGCAACTGCCATGAGCATAATTGTGGCTGTGATACTGGGAGCACTTGCGGCACTTTATCTGAAGGCAACCAAAAAGAAAACAGAAATTTATTAAGGAGCGTAGACAGTAATGAAAAAATTTAAGTTTAGACCTATAAAGATATTGCTTTATGCGTTCCTTCTGGGATTGGTGTTTTTGACACTTATACCGATTCTGTATTCATTTTTTGGTTCATTCAAAAGCAATATGGAGCTTATGACGGATGGTGCAAGTCTCCTTCCAAAGGAATTCAACTTTGAAAATTACGTTCAGGCATGGGAGATAGCGGACTTCAAAACATATACGAAAAACAGCGTGTTTCTTGCGTTTTTTACGGTTATCGGCGTTGTGTTTATGTCATCAATGGTTGGGTATGTTTTTGCAAGAGGAAATTTCCCCGGCAAGAAAATAATATTTGTTGTTCTCACAAGCACAATGTTCATAAGCCTTGGAACAATCACACTTTATCCCACAATTCAGGTGGCGCAGTTTTTGCACATCAATGAGAGCCTTTGGGGCGTGGTGATTATCAGCGTTTTCGGAACTCACGTCACAAACGTGTTTCTGGTGAGAGGTTTCATCAATTCTGTTCCGAAGGAAATTGACGAAGCGGCAACAATTGACGGATGTGGATTTATGGGGATATTCCTCAGAATAATGCTCCCGTTGATTAAGCCTATAATTGCAACAATTGCCATTCTCACATTCAAGGATGCGTGGAACAACTACTTGCTTCCTATGCTGTTTACAATCAGCGACCCCGAAAAAATGCCTCTTGTGGTGGGTGTTGTATCGCTGAAGAGTACGGGTGAAGGTGCAACATCATGGAATCTGATGCTTTCGGGTATGATGATTTCTGTTATTCCCATGATTATTGTTTACCTTTGTCTCAACCGTTATTTTGTTGACGGTTTGACGGCAGGAGCGGTCAAGGGCTAAAAGGAGAGGAGAAGTGATAAGATGAAAAACAGATTGATTGCGTATTTGCTATTGCTGATGATGGTGTTACCCGGAATTTGCACGGCGAATGCGGAGGATTTGGATGCGGTAGTCCTTGATTGCTTTGAGGTGTCAAGTGGTCAGGCGTTTACTGTTGAAAAATATAGCCTTGAAAATCTGACAGACGTAGACGAGAAAACAAGCACCATGTTTTCTGATGTTAATGGGGCAAAAATTGATTTTGCGGCAAAGGTTCCCGTGAACATAAACGGTGTGAAGATTGCTGTTGAGAATTTTCCCGGCTGGCGGAATATAAAGGAAATAACCGTTACATATGACGGCAAGATTAAAGATACAATTTATGTTGAAAACTTTATGGATGACGTGAAATGGTTTGAAGGTTCGGTTTCGGCAAAAAATGTATCGGATATAACTGTTGAGATTACGGGAGTTTATGACAACAATAGCTCAACAACTGGTGCTCTTGCTGAGGTGCAGTTTTTAGGGACTGCTCTTGGTGAATATGAAAAAGGTGGCGAGTTGGCTTTTGTGGCAGCGGCAAACCGGAAGCTTAAGTACGCGTCGGACTATTCATACGTGACAACAAACAGCAAAATTGCTACCGTTGCAAACTGGTTTGATGAAAATTACGAAACTCACACCAATATTTCACAGCTGAAGGGTGGATTCATTGTTCTTCAGTTCAAATATCCAACAGATGTGACGGCATTTTCCTTGTCTTCGGTTTATAACAACGACTGGGCGATGATAAAGGAATTAGAATTTGGCTTCTATAACCTTGAGCACCCTTACCGTGCAAGGCTGAAATATCCTGAGCCTGCATTTGAGGGGAAATCATATGCAGTTGAGAAAACAAGTGCCAAACAGAAAATTGATTTGAGTGGATGTCCTGACATGAAACAGGTGACACATCTGATTGTACGGTGCAACGACGCTTATGAGTTTGCTTCGGGTGCAACCTGGGGCGGGGTTACGGAATTTGAGGTTGAGGGTGTCCCCAATACTTCGTCAAAGCCCGTTGCGGAGCTGATAAAGACAGAATTGATTTCAAATCCCACTATAATTACCGAATGGGGCTTGCTGGGTGATAACTTTGACGGTGATATTTATCGTCAGCCCACAAGAATCCAGGCGGCAGATATGATTTTGCGTTTAAATGGTGAATATGAAAAGGCACAGTCGTATGTGGGAACCTTTAATTTTCGTGATGCAACCGACAAACCATGTGCTTTGAACAGACTCTCATATATTTTTGCATATAAAAAGTTTGGAATTGAGGGAGACGAATACGGCAACTTCAAGCCCAACAAGGCGGTTCAGCCTCAGGAATTCTACAAAATGATGCTGTGTGCCATGGGTTATGAATATGGAAAGGACTTCACCTGGGATACAATCCCCCAAGTCGCCAGAGCAATCGGTATGGGTGATATGCTCTATACTGAGCCTTTTGAAATTAAGGATATGTGCAATGTCTTGTGGGAGGCACTTAATGCTTATCCGAAGGACAGCCACATTATCCTTGCAGAAAAGCTCCACAATGAAGGTTTAATGCCCGACAATATATGGTCAAAGTTCGGAGATAAGTACGACAAGCAGGTTGTGGTGATGGACAGAACCCCTGTTGAAGTTCCCGAAACTGCAAATAAGAGCGGTGACTTCACCTTTATGATGGATGGGGCCACAAAGGAGATCAACGACTATCACTTTATGTACAATGCCTGCTATCACTATAGTGGAGTTTACTACGGAACACTTCCGAGGGATAATCCCGAAAGTCAGCGTGACGCATTTGCACAGGCTCTTAAAGACATTGGTGCAAGAACATTGCGTTGGCCGGGCGGTAACACAGTTCACTGGTACTTTATGGAAGAAGGAAGCAAAAAGCATGTTGACACGTTATTTGAAGATGCGGCAAAATTTAATGGAGTTCGTCCCGGAGGATTCTATGATCCTAAGGATCCCGATGATGCATATTATGCGGAATATTACGATTTTCTGAGCTTCTGTAAGGAGTTTGACATAGAGCCGTTTTTGCAGATTAACCCCATTTATTATATAGATGAGGGTGACGAGAATAATCCTGATGACGACAGAGTGCGTTCGGTTATTCTTTCAAATCTTAATACAAAGGCAAATGCAGACGGAAGCCGTTACACAATACCCGGATATTATGACCGTAACCGAATTGAAGAAGGTGCAGAGGATTTGAGAAAGAATCTTCAGGAAATGAAGCGTCGTGGTTATGAGTGCTATATGTGGGAAATCGGAAATGAAGACCACTGGAAGGACTATGACGGAAGTGAATACGGAAGCAACAAGTATGTTCAGGATATGTTTGATATGTATGTTGCATATACCAAGGTGATTAAGGAAGAATTCCCGGGGTCAATAGTTTGTATTGATACATTTGACGTGGCAAAGGCTGTTGAAACAGGTGTGATTACGTTAGAGGAGGCAAATCTGTTTGATGCCATAACCGACCATTATCCCTTTGCAAGATGGGGTGGTCCTGCTGTAAACACAGATTCGGGAAAACGTAACGCATGGGCTTTTGCGGTTAATAACGATGCACTCATTGAACAGGCGTGGATAAATCGTGAAACTCTTAATTGGGGAGTTCCTCAGCGAATGATGACCGAAAGTACGGCGTATCGCTTCCAGAATTGGGGTTCTACAAGTGTTGAACATACATTTGCACACGCACTTGTACTTGGCCACAACTGGGGTCAGGCGGTGTTTGACAGCGGATGGACATTGGCGTGTCTCCATGACCTTGAATCACCATGGCTTGGATTTCTCCAGCATAACTCAACTTTCAACACAGGCTATAGATATTTTAACCGTAAATATGAAGGCACACCCAATATGCATACAGATGATATTCCTGATAACTACAAGTTCTTTGACGACAGGTACTATACCAATCCCGCAGGACGTGCCTTTGATATTCTGGGACGTCATTCGGGAGGACTGGCTCTTGAAAACAAGGATACCAATATGAGCAGATATGTTGCAGGCTATGCAACGGTCAAGGATAATCAGGTGAAGGTGACAATTGTCAACCGTCTCAACGAAACAAGACCCGTGAATATCTGTTTTAAGGATATTGTGGTTCCAAAGCAGACGGCACAGATAACTGAGCTTTATTCGGAAGACCCCTTTGCGGTGATGAAAGAGGATTATTTCGAGACAGACAGCACCATTGAAATCGTGGGCAACGAAAACGGTTTTGAAAACGGTGCAATTGTGGCAAAGGTTAAGCCTATGTCGGTTACGCAGTTTACATTTTATGTTAAATAATTAATTTTTATAAAAGGAAGAGAGGAAAATTAAAATGAAAAGATTCGTAGCATTATTTATGGCAATAGCTATGTTGTTCACTCTTACTCCTATGGTTTTTGCAGAAAACGTAACAACATCAAAAACAACACTTGCAATTGGCGACAAGGTAAAAATAGGTACATACAACGGTGAAGATGTGGAATATATCGTTCTGGGTAGTCAGGATGTAGACGGTGACAGCATTGATGAATTGTTCCTTGCGTCAAGTAAGATTGTTGCATACAAGAACTTTATGGAAGGAAAGAATCCCAAATATATAACAAACTGGGAATCCAATCACAAGGGCAGACCATCAACTCTCCGAGCGTGGCTCAACAGCGATGCGGCTGCAGGAAAAGTTGAATATAGCCTTGAATCAGGTGATACAAGTGTTATTTATAATGGCGAAGCAGGCTTTATGAACGGTATGGCGAGCTTTGAAAAAAGTCAGATTGTTCCCGTGACACACAGAGCAACGGCGTCAAATACTGCTGTTGCAGGCGGAGTTTATGACGTGACAGATGGCGGAGCCGGTTCATACAACATCCACGGCACAACTTGGGAAAACAGTGCTCCTTATACTGCTGATAACAACGGCGTGAAGTATTCTGAAGCACGTTATGTTGAAACAACAGACAGCGTATTCATCCCTTCAATTCAGGATATTTATGACTTCTTTGGTGGCGAGGATGTTGCAGCCGTAAAGCGCAATATGAATGTTTCGGCAACAGATGCAGCGCAGGCAACAGTTACAGATACAACACTCTATGAACATTCAAAAACTCTCCTTCGTGACACATATTACAGCAACGAGGGCGACTCAAAGGTTTATGGCTGGTATGTTGAAGATAATATTGTTCTCCGTTCAACCAATGAAGTATATGGTGTTCGCCCATGTATGTTTATTAAGGCAGATACAGAGATTGAAGCAGCTGGCACAAATGTTTACAAAATAAAGAAAACACTTGCAAAGGGGGACAAGATTCAGATTGGTGAATACAAGGGAAGTCCCGTTGAATATACAGTTATGGGCAAAGGCGACGCAAACGGTGACGGCACAGACGAGCTGTTTCTTGCATCATCAAAGATTGTTTCATTCAGAGCCTTCAATAGCACAAAGGCATCAAACTATGCAGTAAACTGGAAATCAAACCACAAGGGGATTCCCAACACACTCAGAACATGGCTCAACAGCGATGCGGAAGCAGGTGCGGTGAATTATAATCTTGAATCGGGCGATACTACCAATGTTTATGGTGGTGAAGCGGGCTTTATGAGTGGTATGGCGGATTATGAAAAAGACCAGATTGTTGCAACAACACACAAGGCACTTGCATCGAATGACGGTCTTGCGGGTGGCATATATGATGTAACAGATGGGGGAAGCGGTGTTTATAACACGTGGAACACAGGCGGACACAAGACATTCCGTGAAAACTATCCCACAAATACTTATGGTGTTGATTATGACGATGCAAGCTATGTTCTCACGACAGACAAGGTGTTTATTCCTTCTCTTGCAGATATTTATAACTACTTTGGCGGAACAACACCCGAAGCAAATATGAATGTTGGTGCAACAGAAACTGCAAAGGCTGAAGTATCTGATGCAGACTATTATAATTCTTCACTTACTCTTCTGCGCGACACATATTTTACAGAAAGCTCTATGGGTCAGGCGAAGGTTATGCGTTGGGTTGCACACAACACAATCAACAATGGTGCAACAACGGGTTATGTTTCCGGTGTTCGTCCCTGTATGTTTATCAAGGCTGATACAAAGGTTGTGGAATTGGCAGACGGTGTTTATGCTATAAAAGAGCCTGTTAAGACTGCTGCAGTCGGGGATAGAATTGAGATTGGTACATATGAGGGCAGACCTGTTGAATATCAGGTTATGGGTAGTCGTGACGTTGATAATGATGGTATCGACGAATTGTTCCTTGCTTCATCAAAGATTGTTTCGTTTAAAACATATAATGCAGGGAAAACCCTTAACTGGGCGGCAAACTGGAAGGCAAACAACAAAGGAAGAACAGCATCACTTCGCACATGGCTCAACAGTACTGACGAAATCGTCGATTACGGAACGGAAAGTGACGGAACTGCTGTGGCTCCCACATATGCAAAACAGCCCGGATTTATGGCAGGAATGAAGGATTATGAACGTGAAAGAATTGTTCCGGTGACACAAAATACAACCGTTGCTGACTTCCTTGACACAACACACACAGAATCAGGTATTCCTTTTGATGGCGGACAAGGTCACTTTGTAACATACAATCAGACTTTTCCCAAGGCGTACACAAACAACCTGAATACAGGTGTTGCATATGAAGATGCGGCTTATGTTACAACAACAGACCATGTGTTTATTCCTTCAATTGCAGACCTTTATTACTTCTTTGGCGGCAATGTAAGCAACGAAGCTGCTGTATCAAAGCTCAATGTGGGCGCTACAGAAGCTGCTAAGGCAGAGGCATCGGATGCATCTCTTTATGAAAATTCACATACCCTTCTGAGAGATGTTTATTTCGGAAGCGGTTTGGGTGAAACATATATTTACAGATGGAATGGTACGTATGTTCATCACAAGAGCGGAAAGGCATCGGATATGGCAGGTGTGAGACCCTGTATGTATATTGAAGCGGACACACCACTTATGGTTTCAGGCACTTCAAATAATGTATATAAAATGGTTCCTGATACATTCATAGGCTACGGACAGACAACAGACGGTACAGTAATCCGTGCGAACATCTATAACAAGAGTGATTCTGCAGCGGCATATGTGATGATTGTTGCAGGATATGATTCTGAAAACCGTCTTGTGAGTGCTGTTACTTACAATACATGCGTTGATGGTGGCTATACAGATTATCTTGATTCGGCAGTTATTGACTGTGGTGAAACAGATGTTTCATACAATGTATTCTTGTGGGATGGAAATGGTTTTGCTCCCATCGTTGAGGAATTTGTGATAAATACATCAATTTAAAACAGAACTTATTCGTCCGTTTTCGTCGAAGAAAACGGACGAAACTGACATTTTTGATTCGTACATTTGAAAGGAGAAGATACATGAAAAAACTATTAAGCCTTGTTTTGTCAGGCGTTATGTTGCTCCAGACCCTGCCGGCGGTTTTTGCTGAAACCGGAAGCGATCTGACTCTATCTGTAGGAGACAAAGTGCAGATAGGCATATATAAGGGTGAACCTGTGGAATATGAGGTTATGGGCAACCGTGATGTTGATGGTGATGGAATTGATGAACTTTTTCTTGCATCAAGTAAAATTGTTTCATTCAGAGCCTTCAACCAGACAAAAAGTTCAAGCTATGCGGTAAACTGGAAGTCAGACCACAAGGGAACGCCAAACACTCTCAGAACATGGCTCAACAGCGATGCGGCAGAAGGTGAGGTTGAATATAATCTTTCAGACGGTGACACAACCGTGGTTTATGCCAATGAAGCGGGCTTTATGAATGGCATGGATGACTTTGAAAAATCAAGAATAGTTGAAGTCACACACAAAGCTCTTGCATCAAATGACGGTTTAGCGGGCGGTGTTTTTGATGTAATCGATGGGGGAAGTGGTGTTTACAACACGTGGAACACAGGCGGTCACAAGACTTTTGCTCAGAATTACCCCACAAATACATATGGAATTAACTATGACGATGCAAGCTACGTTCTCACAACTGACAAGGTGTTTATTCCTTCCCTTGCTGATATTTATGACTTTTTCGGCGAGGCAAATCCTGAAAGCAAGATGAATGTGGGTGCAACCGAAATTGCAAAGACCGAGGCATCCAGTGCAAGTGATTACAATTCCTCTGTTACGTTCATTCGTGATACATATTTCACAGAGAATAACATGGGTCAGGCAAAGGTTTTGCGTTGGGTTTCATATAATACCATAAATAACGGTGTTACAACGGGCAGTGTCGCAGGTGTTCGTCCATGTATGTATATAAAGAGCGATACTGTGGTGGAAGAAACATCGGCAGGTAGTGGAATTTATCAGTTCAGACTTCCTGTTCGTGCAAATTTCGGTGTAACACAAAACGGTGAGGAAATCTCTGAAGTTAAGCAGGGCGAAATCAAAATCCTTGGTGGCGCAAGAACGTCTGTTGATGCCCATATTATCGGTGTTGTTATCAAAGTTGAAGACGGAAAAGAAATTATGGAGGACTATATAAAATCTCCTATTTCGGACAATATTGATTTGAGTTTGAATTCAGTGGGTGACGGCGACAGATATGTTGCGGTGTTCATTTGGGATAATGACAACAAATGCATTACAAACGCTGTTTTTGCAGGAGATGCTTCCGCAGTGTTGTGGAATGAGGCAGACGTTGTCGATGAGTTAACAGCAGAAACAGCAGTTGAGGGCAATTCCATAAAGGTTTCGGGCGTTGCATCAACGGCTGACGGAAAGAACCTCAGCATTGTTGCAAAAAAACGAAATACTGAAAAGGTTGTTTACACCAATCAGCTTACTATTCCTCAAAACAAGGGGTTTGAGTTTACGTTTACTGTTGAAAACTTCTTTGGTGAGGGCGAAGCCCCTATTGTTGAAGGCTGGTATGATATTGTTCTTACAACGGATTCATATTGCAAAACCGTTTCGGCAGGTATTGCAGGAGAAGGTATATGGATAAATCTTCTTGAGAAGATAAACGAAAAAGATACGGAATTTGTAACAAATTCATTCCTCAATACAGAAGGCTATGACGTCGTATATAACTCCATAACCGACAAGGGATTTTTCCTGGATGAATACAAGGATAACACCGTTATTCTTGATGAGGCAATTGCTGAACTTTTTGCAAACAAACCATCATCAGGTTACACAGAAGAAAATATTGATGACTGTTTCAACAAGTATCTTACAAATGCATATTTTGACAATGCAGAAGCAACCGAAAAAATTGGAATTGTGGAAAATGAAAAATATGCTGCAATTCTTGATGTTGACGGCATTACAAAACTCAAAAGCTATAAGGTTGCGAAAGAAGATGCTGATGAACTGTTTGAGGGAGTTACTTCGGAAAATGTGGCTGAAAAACTTTATGAAAATATAGTTCTTCTTGCGATTTCAAAGGCTGAAAATTCAACTGACGTAAAAGCGGTTATTGAAGAAAATGCTGATGTAATCGGAATAAAGTTTGGTTCAAAGTATGAAAAGCTTTCAACTGCAAACATTAAGAAACTTTACGACAATTTTCTTGGTAAGAATTTTAACGATATTGATGCTGTTGCAGAGATTTTTGAAAAAGCCTATGACAAGGTAACGGAAGTTTCGGCATCCGGGGGCGGTTCATCAGGTGGTTCATCGGGTAGCGGTGCTATCAGCTCTGTTGCGTCTATAACGAAAAAACCTGAAGTGCCCAAAAACCATGAATCTGTTGAAAAGACAGGATTTGCAGATGTTGAAAATCTCACATGGGGTAAGGATGCAATTCTCTATCTTGCAGAAAAACAGATTATTTCAGGGATTTCGGACAGCAAATTCGCACCTGATGATAATATTACCCGTGAAGAGTTTGCAAAAATTGCTGTTCTTGCCTTTGGAATCAATGCAAAAGGTGGAATGCCGTTTGCAGACGTAGCAGAAGATGCATGGTACGCAGAATATGTTCAGACTCTTGCGGCATCGGGATTTGTAAAGGGTATCAGCGAAACAATGTTTGGTGTTGGAAACAACATAACACGTCAGGATTTGGCGGTTATTATTTACAGAATTCTTGAAGCAAAAGATATGGTTGAAAAAAATTCTGAGTTGAGTTTTGCAGATGCCGAAAGGATTGCAGAATATGCACGTGAAGCCATTGCAACTCTGAACTTGATGGGATTTGTCAATGGTTATGACGACAATACCTTCCGTGGTGACAGTTTTGTTACAAGACGTGAGGCGGCACAGATAATTTACAATATAATTGGAGGTGCAAAATGAAGAAAATAACAGCTTTAATACTTGCGTTTGCTATGCTTATGTCAGGTACAATTCTTTCTTCAGCAACGGAATCCGAAGGCTTGCGTGAAGAATCGGGTACTGTTGCAGTACTTTCAACTTTGGGAATAACACTTCCTCACGATTATGAAATGAATGCAAGTATCACAAAAGAGGATTTTGTGTATTTGATTATGAAGGGCGCAAACGTGAATTTTGGCGCAGAAGGGGGATATCTTGAATTTCCTGATGTGAAGTTGGATGCCTGGTCTCATGATGCAATTGTAACGGCAAGGGCATTGGGTTATATTACGGCAAAAAACGACAAGAGCTTTGGCGTGAAGGATAGTGTATCCGCAGAGTTTGCAGTTGAAACAGCAATGCGGATTCTGGGCTTTGATAAGATAAATCAGATGAAATACCCTGTGGCATATACTAATCTTGCGGCGGCTTGTAATATGGCAGATGTTCTCACTTATGAGGATGCGTTTAATATGATTTACACAATGCTTCTTTGTCCGTTTGTGGATGGAGCAACATACAGCACCGGTGGTGTAACCTACAAAGTTGTTACCGAGCGTTCTTTTATGGAAAAAGTATTTGAAGTGAAAAAGGTTACGGGTCGACTTACAGGAAATCAGTATTCAAGCATCGGTGGCGGCAAGACCGATAAAGGAAGGCTTGAAATTGATGGTGAATTATATAAAAGCCTTTGCGGTGATTTGCGGGAATATGTTGGTTATCGTGCAGATTTTTTCATACTGGACACCAAAAACGGTGAAGAGGTTATTGCCTTTGATACAAGGGACTTGAATAAAGAGTTCTTAATTGGGAATGGCGAGCTTTTTTCGGTGACGCGTTCGGGTAATTCAATTCAGTTGGAGTTTGAACAAAAGGGAAAAGAGAAAAAAACTACCTTTCCTTTGACCTGTGATTTTGTGTATAACGGAATCGTAACAGATTTTGAGCTTGCAAAGGTGAAGGCGCTTATTGATACGAAGTCGGGTTCCTTGAAGATTGTTGAAAGCGGCAAGGATTGCACTGTTTTTGTTACGGCGTATGAAACTGTTGTTGTGGATGGTGCCTCGGCTCTAAAAAAGACCATAACCGGAAAGTACGGCGAAGTTATTAATCTTCCCGACTGGGACGAGGAAGGCACTTTTGTTCGGGTAATTAAAAATGACAAAGAGGTTCCATTTTCGGACATAAAGCTTGGGGATGTTGTTATGGTTGCAAGATGCGGTGATTATGCCGAGATTATCATTGCAGACCATTCTCTTGCGGGAGTTGTCACAAAAATGACCGATGAAGCTGTTTCCATTGACAAGGTAGACTATAACTTCTCAAAGTATTATCTTAATACGGTGAAAAGTGATGAACACAAGATTGAAACAGCAATGGAAGCAACCTTCTTTTTTGATATTTACGGAAATATCATTGATTTTGATGACGAAAATGTAAGCTATCCCGGTGAGTTTGTGTTCCTTGTGAATGCAGGCAGAAAGGCCGAAGCTTTTTCAGAGAATTGCAAGATTCTTGTTGTCACAATGGATGCCGAAATGCAGACTCTTGACCTTGCGGAAAAGGTGTTTACTGATATTGGAGTTAGTAGCTCAAAAGCTGAGGCGGTTATAGATTCTGTTTCAGGAAAGCGTGAGATTGTGTATATAGAAAAGAACAAGAATGGTGAGGTGTTCAGACTTCTTTCTGACGGAAGCCGTCTTGTGTCCAAGGATGCTGCCGAAAAGAAAAGAAAATTCAAGCGCGGTTCGGGTGCGTTTTTGATTGATACAAATGATGCAAACTTCCCTGAATTCTTTACCACATCTCAGACAATAGCACTTCAGGTTCCTGTTTCAACCGCAACCGACGATGAATTTATGAATTCGAAGAATTACAGGAAAATAACCATTTCATCGGTTCTCAAGGATGCGGAAAATGCAACTGTTGAGGCATATAACTTTGATGACTTTATTGTTCCCGACATTGTTTTGCTGAGAAAAGCGATTGTTGCAAACACCGAAGAGAATACAGGCCTTTGTTTTGTCACGGGCTTCGGCAAAAAAATTGACGATGAGGGCATGGTTGTTGATACTGTTTTAGTCTGGAACAACGGTGCAGAACAGGAAATTATGATAGAAAAGGAAGAGGTTCTTGATTGCTCGGTGACTGTTCAGGGAATTACCGAAACCAGAAAAATGGTTGAGGGGGATATTGTGAGATTTTTCTATGACAATGCAGGTATTGCTTTTGCAAATCAGTGGGTTGCAAATATTGATACGTCCTTTGACGTGAGCGCTGCACCTTCGGGTAAGAACAACGGTAATGCTTATGTTGTGGGAACAGTTGAAGACCAGAACGATGTCTTCTTGAAAATCAAGTTGTCCGGTGGCGACACAATGGTTTGCCTCAAGGCAGCTAACGTGAAGCCCACAATTTATGATGTAGAGGCAGAGGTGACATATGGTGGCTTGACTCAGGATCTTGTGAAGGGCGACCTGGTTATGCTGAGACTCTATTATACCTCAATAACAGATATTATTATGAAGAAAATACAGTAAAGCGGAGGAAAATCAAAATGATAAAAAGGCTACTCACAAAATATGAAGGTAATCCCGTTATGTGTCCTGCAAAAATGCCTGTTGAGGTGTTGTTCACTTTTAATCCGGGTGTTGTGAAGCACAACGATGAATACATAATGATTATGGACGTTACGGGACTTGATGACATCCACAGATTATGGCTTGCACGTTCAAAAGACGGAATCAATTTTGAAGCGGAAAATCATCCGCTGAATATGCCGCCGGTTGACCCCTTTCATCCCGAAGTGTATACATATGACCCAAGAATAACAAAAATGGGTAACGAATATTTCATTATGTATGCAAGCGATATGGGCAACAATTCGGCAAGATTGGGACTTATAAAGACAAAAGACTTTGAGACTTTTGAGCGTGTTGCAACAACAAGTGACCTGGGCAACCGAAACGGTGCGTTATTCCCCGAAAAGTATGACGGGCTTTATTTCAGACTTGACAGACCCTTCGGAAGTGAGCGGGAGTCAAGCGCAATGTGGATGAGCTTTTCGCCCGACCTTGTATTCTGGGGTAAGTCAAGACCGATGATGTATAAAGGCAAGCCCTTTATTGACGGCTTCAAGATGGGCGCAGGTGCTGTTCCTATAAAAACCGAAAAGGGCTGGCTTGAGATATATCATACTGTTGCAACAACCTGCAACGGATTTATTTACAGACTCAAAGCGGCTTTGCTTGACCTTGATGAGCCGTGGAATGTTATCGGTTATTCCGATTATATTCTTTATCCCGAACATGACTACGAAATGAAGGGCAGAGTGGCAAATGTTGTGTTTGCCTGTAATGCAATTTTGGAGGATGACGGCGATACTGTGAGAATTTATTACGGTGCGGCGGATACCAACATCGGACTTGCAACGGGAAGCCTTTCGGAGCTTGTTGAGGCGTGTCTTAAAGAAAGATAGGAGATGATTCTATGATACATTTGAAGTCAGGTCAGAGAGAGGTATTCTGGGATTATTTTCTCGTAGACAAAGAGAAAACAACAGCTCAGCTTGTGATGAAGCAACCGATGAAAAGGGAGGTATGTCTTGTTCATGAGGAAGTGTGGGAAGACAGACTTGCAAATTATCATAATATCTTCAAAGATGGTGATATTTACAGGATGTATTATCTTGTGGGGGCAAATAATGTTAAAATAAATACCGATACCACAATAACTGCAAAGCTTTATGCCTGCTATGCCGAAAGCCGTGACGGAATTCATTGGAAAAAACCATTTCTTGGCGTTTGCGAACCCTATGAGGGGATGGCGGAGAATAATATTGTTATGGACGATCGTTATGGTCAGCTTGATAATTTTTTTGTGTTTCGTGACGATAATCCCCATTGTCCCGAAAATGAAAAATATAAGGCAGTTGTCAGACGCAAGACCGGCAAACCCGGTCTCGCCAACGATTCGCTGTGGTGCTATGTGAGTGCTGACGGTATTCACTTTACCAAGAGCAAATTTATCACGGATGATGGTGCATTCGACTCTCAGAACCGTGCTTTCTGGAGCAAGGAATATCAAAAATATTTCTGCTATTACAGAGGGGAACATGATCCCGGTGATGACATTACAATTG
>JAZRMZ010000012.1:0-2027 GCA_045647905.1 Clostridia bacterium | reverse complement strand
TTCAAAGCTCACTTTGATTCCCTTTTTTGCTTTCTTTGTTTTTGACGCAGCTTTGACGGTTTTTCTGATTTTTTCCATCTGCTCGTCGGATGTTATTGTATATTTAAAGTCAAAATCTTTGAATTTTTCGTTTTCTTTAACTTCTTGAGTCAACGTTTTGCAGTAAGGGCATTTTTTTACGCCATCGTAAATATCAGCCCCGCATTTCAAACATTTCATCAGACTGCCTCCAATCTTTCAAAATATATATCATCAAATGAGTAATTCACTATCAGTCAATCACTATACATTATACCATACTTTCTTTCAAAAAACAACACAATATTGCAATTTCTTAAATATCATTCAATATTTTCTCTCAGTTTTTTCACCAAAGCCCGGTCTTTTTTATCAAGCCTTGCACGACTGAGCATACCTTTACGCTTTTTAAAAGTATTTTTTATGGCTTCTTCACGTTTCCATTGACAAATCAGCTTATGATTTCCGTTCATAAGAACATCGGGCACTTTTTTGTCATGCCAAACCGCAGGTCTGGTATACTGAGGATATTCCAGAAGCCCGTCATAATGAGATTCATCAGCAAACGAATCCTCACACGAAAGCACACCGGGTATCATTCTTGCAGTTGCATCAACCACAGCCATTGCCGCAATTTCACCACCGGTCAGAACAAAATCACCCATAGAAATCTCAGCGTCAACAATCTCATCAAGAACACGCTGGTCAACACCTTCATAATGTCCGCAAAGAATCACAATATGCTTTTTCTTTGCAAGACGTTTTGCCGTTGACTGTCTGAATGTCTTGCCCTGAGGCGACATATATATTGTCAGCGGTTTATAATCAAGCCCCTGGCAAACACTTTCATAAGCAAGAAAAATGGGCTCTGCCTGCATCACCATTCCCTGACCGCCGCCATAGGGATAATCATCAACCTGTCTGTGCTTATTAAAAGCAAAATCTCTTATCTGAACGCAATTAATTTCCAGAATTCCGTTGTTTACAGCTCTCCCGATTATGGAATTTTTGAGAACCGCATCAAACATTTCGGGAAACAACGTCAGAATATCCACCTTCAGTTCCGCCATCAGTCAATCAATCCTTTTAAGGGTTCTATCACAATCATTTTTCCTTCAATATCAACAGATTTGACAACCTCGTCAATAACCGGAATCAACACCTGTTTTTTGCTGTCATCTTCAACAACATAAACATCATTACTTCCCGTTTTGATTATATCAACAATTTTGCCCAAAGCACGACCCGAAACAGTTTCAACACTGCAACCAAGCAAATCACAGATATAATAAGTTCCCTCAGGCAAATCGCCCATTTCTTCACGGGGAACAGTCAGGATTTTGTTGCGGTATTTTTCAGCTTCGTTGATGTGGTCAATTCCTTCAAGTTTGAGCAAAACCATATTTTTCTGCATTCTTGATTTTTCAATATTGTATTCATTTCCATCTATAATAACATACGCAAGCTCATCAAAAACCGTGGGGTCATCACACCAGGGCATCACCTTCAAATCGCCTCTGAGACCATGCGTATTCACTATTTGTCCAATTTCAAGATCTTTTTCCATAATACAAATCCTTTATTATTCCATTGTTGGCGATGCACCAAAAGCACCGTCCCATAAAAAGCAAGTAAAGACTGTATCAAAGCGATACAGTCTGCCTCACATATTTGTTACACAATATCAACCGTAACTTTTTTGTTTTCATGGCTTGCAGCAGCCTTAACCACAGTGCGGATTGCCTTTGCGATTCTTCCCTGCTTGCCGATAACCTTACCCATATCGCCTTCAGCAACGTGCAAGGTCAAAACAACTGCATTTTCCTGAACAGCTTCTTCAACATTAACTGCATCAGGCTCTGAAACCATTGATTTTGCAATAAATTCCAAAAGTTCTTTCATTTCTTTTCCTCCAAGACCCTGGCTCACAAGCCAACCCTTGTCCTCAGGAAGAGGACAAAGGCGACCTTAAAAGCAAGAATTAGATAATGCCCTTTTCTTAAGTCGGA
>JAZRMZ010000011.1:0-3872 GCA_045647905.1 Clostridia bacterium | reverse complement strand
GCTGTATATCCCGTTTCCTCCTGGAGTTCACGCATCCCACACAAAAGGGGCTGTTCCTCCTTTTTATCAAGCTTTCCTGCAGGAATTTCATACATTGCCTTTTCAAAAGGCTTTCTATACTGCTTAACAAGCGGAATTTTCCCCTCATCCGTAAGAGCAATAACACCCACACCGCCCGGATGTTCAACAAGCTCACGGTATGCTGTTGTTCCGTCGGGGAACTCAACTGTTTCAACCTTCAGATTAATTATTCTGCCTTCAAAAACTCTTTTTGATTCTATTGTTTTTTCTTCAAAAACCATATTTTCATCCCTCAAAAAACTATTTTAAACGGGCAGAAAATCAACTCTGCCCGTTTGAATTCATTTTAATATTATATCATATTTTATGTTTCTATGCAATATTTTTTGAAAAAAACTCTAAATTCAACAACAATTTCCTGCAAGAACACCTGTTGAAAAAGCAATCTGAAGATTGAAACCGCCCGTATATGCGTCAACATCAATAACCTCACCTGCAAAATATAAACCTTTCACCAATTTTGACTCCATTGTTGACGGGTCAATTTCCTTGACAGAAACACCACCCGAAGTTATTATTGCCTGTTCGATGGGACAAAAATCCCTTACCGTAAACTCAATTTTTTTCAAAACAGAAACAAGGCGTTTGCGTTCTTCCTTTGTTACCGAATTAACTTTTTTGTGAGGGTCAATTTTGGAAAGCTCAACAACAGTTCCGATTAAGCCTGAAGGAAGCAAGTCGCCAAGACTGTTGGCAAAATCCTTATTTGAATACTTTTGAAAGTCTCTGAGGATTCTGGCATCAAGCTGGCTTTCATCAAGAGCAGGCTTCAAATCAAGAAAAATCCGATACTTTCCACGTTCCATCGGCCTCATATGCGCCGAAGCACTGAGAATAACAGGGCCGCTGAGACCAAAATGCGCAAAAAGCATCTCACCAAAATCACTGTATATTTTCTTGTTTTTTTCGTTAACAACAGTAATTTCTATGTTACGAAGGGAAAGTCCCATAAGCTCGTATGCCCATTGTTCTTCAACTTCCACAGGCACAAGTGATGGTATAATTTCGGTAACAGAATGTCCGGTTTTTTCAGCAAAAAAATAACCGTCACCTGTGGAACCCGTCTGGCTGTAGGACATACCACCCGTTGCAACTATAACAGACCTTGCTGAGATAAAACCGTGTTTTTCGGTTGCAACACCTTCCGTCATATTCTCCTTCACAACAACCTCAACAACCCTGTCATGAAGAATCCTGACACCGCATTTTTTGATGTAATTGACAAGTGCATCAACAACCGTCATACTTTTATCGCTTACGGGAAAAACACGGTTTCCACGCTCAATCTTTGTTTCAACACCCAGTTCGTTGAAAAAAGAAATTGTTTCGTCATTTGTAAAACCGTAAAAAGAGCTGTAAAGAAACGAACTGTTTTTTGTGGTGTTTTTGATCAGTTCTTCAACATCTTCACAGGCGTTTGTAATATTGCATCTTCCTTTTCCTGTTATGAGCATTTTTTTGCCGAGGATGCGATTCTTTTCAATCAGCAAAACAGATTTCCCACGTTTTGCTGCTGTTCCGGCTGCCATCATTCCTGCAGCGCCGCCGCCGATAACAATAACATCAAATTGATTATTTATCATTTTTCCTTACCCATTCTTTGGCTGTTGTTCTCTTACTGTTGGATTTCTGAAAAGCCTTTGGCTTCGCCCTGCCTGTATTCTTTTTATTTTTTGAACCTGCAGCCTCAATCTTTTTCAGCATATTTACTTCAGACTCGCTGAGCTTACGCCATTTTCCCAAAGGCAAATGTCCCAAAGTCAAGCCTGCCTCTTTGGTTCTTTTAAGTTTCTTAACAATACAGCCCAATGATTCAAACATACGTCTGACCTGACGATTTCTTCCCTCATGAATTGTAATTTCCACCTTTGTGCCAAATTGGGTTGCACCAACAACCTCCACCTCGGCAGGACTTGTTTTTTGTCCGTCCAGCATAATTCCACGTCTGAGCTGAAGAATTGTGTCCATTGTTATGTTACCTGTTACCTCAGCAACATAGGTTTTTGAAATATCGTGTTTTGGGTGAGTGATTCTGTAAGTCAAATCACCGTCATTGGTCAAAAGAAGCAAGCCCTCGGTGTCATAGTCCAGACGACCAACAGGATAAATTCTTGCCGATATGTCAGACACCAAATCCATAACTGTTTCTCTGCCCAGGTCATCCGAAACGGTTGTCACAAAACCCACGGGCTTATTAAGCATTATATAATACTTCTTTTCGGTATTTTTTACAACTTCTCCGTCAACCTCAACAGTATCATAATTCTCATCAATCTGAACACCCATTTCACGAATTATTTCACCATTAACGGAAACACGTCCTTCGCTGATTATTTTTTCAGCGCCTCTTCTTGAAGCAACGCCTGCATTTGCCAGATATTTTTGTAATCGCATCATGTTGCGTTTCGCCTCCTTTTTATTTTCAAACAAACTGCTGCAACAGTTTTCCCTATTGCAGCAGTTTTAGTCACAAATTACATATTCTTGTACTTGTCAAGAATCTTTTCAATTCTCTTGATGGGATTGAGAAGATCGCTGATTGAATGGTCAGCATTGAGTTCATCAATAAGAAGTGCAACATACTTGCTCATATCCACCTGATGATACCATGGCTTTGTGAGAAGCTCAGGTTTTGCATAAATCAGATTTGTTGTGAACACACCTTCAATGAGACCTTCTTCATATGCTTTGTCAAATCTTTCAAAGCCTTCTGTAAACAAACCAAAGGTCGAGAAAACAAAAACTCTTCCTGCTTTTCTCTTTTTGAGTTCTCTTGAAACGTCAATCATTGAGTCGCCTGATGAAATCATATCATCAACAACAATCATATTCTTGCCTTCAACATCAGAACCCAAAAATTCATGAGCAACAATGGGATTCTTTCCGTTGACAACTCTTGAATAATCACGGCGCTTATAGAACATTCCAAGTTCAGTTTCAAGAACCGAAGAATAATACATACAACGTGACATTGCACCCTCATCCGGAGAAATAAACATTGTGTTTTTCTTGTCAAGAATAATTGTCGGGTCATACTTGAGGCAAGCCTTAATCATCTGATATGTGGGCATAACATTCTCAAAACCCTTAAACGGAATAGCATTCTGAACTCTGGGGTCGTGAGCATCAAATGTAATTATGTTATCAACACCGATGTTGCAAAGTTCCTGAAGTGCCATTGCACAGTCCAGAGATTCACGTGAGCTGCGCTTGTGCTGACGGCCTTCATAAAGCATGGGCATAATAACAGTTATTCTCTTTGCCTTTCCGCCGATTGCAGAAATCGCACGCTTGAGGTCCTGATAATGGTCATCAGGGCTCATGGGCACATCAACGCCATACATCTTGTAGGTTTCGCCGTAATTAAAGCAGTCAACTATGATATAAACATCATAAGTTCTGGCAGAATGAAGAAGTGTTGCCTTTGCTTCACCTGTGCCGAATCTTGATGTTTTCAACGGAAGCAAAAATGTGCCGTGGTTTTCCACATCATCATCGTTAAATTTTTTGAGATAATAGTCCACCTTTGAACAGAAGTCCTCACAACCGTTCATTCCTATAACACCAAGTCTTCCCAGGTTATAAGATTCAATTGTTGATTTCATTTGTTTTCTCCTTTTGGTTTATGTAATATATTTAAAGTGTATAATTTTACAGAATTCAAAATATTTCGCATCCATGCAGTAAATATTTACTGGAATACATTATACTTCATATCCTGCAAAATGTCAATAAATTCGACAATACTTTTCAATTTATATTCATCAAACTCTTATTCTCTGTAACCTGAC
>JAZRMZ010000010.1:0-4573 GCA_045647905.1 Clostridia bacterium | reverse complement strand
ATTATACCGTCTGAAATAACTTTATAAATTTCTCTATCAATTTTACCTATATAATGCACGGCTTGCTCCCTTGTTTTCTTCTTTGTATTTATTATACCACTTTTCTCCGAATTGTCAACTACTCCATCCCACTTTCAAATTTAAACCATATTTTTTTGCCAAATAAAAGGATTTTTCAAATTTGTGTCGAAGTAAAAAAGGAGAGCCTTTTTTGAAATCAGGCTAAAAACATAAAAAAATGAGGTAACAGAGCTATGGCAAATGAAAAACAAGAGGAATTATTTGACGCCTCCAAGCTGAACATAGTTCCCGTTGAAATCGAAAAGGAAATGCGCAAGTCCTACATTGAATACGCAATGTCGGTTATTGTTGGTCGTGCCCTTCCTGACGTTCGTGACGGCTTGAAGCCCGTTCACAGACGTATTCTCTACGCTATGTATGAGGACAATCTCACTCCCGAAAGAGAATACCGCAAGAGTGCTACCACCGTTGGTAACGTTCTTGGTCGATACCATCCCCACGGCGACGCATCGGTTTATGATGCAATGGTTCGTATGGCACAGGACTTTTCAATGAGATACCCCACCGTTGACGGTCACGGTAACTTTGGTTCTGTGGACGGCGACCCTGCGGCTGCTTATCGTTATACCGAGGCAAGAATGTCAAAAATGGCAATGCGGATGCTCACGGACATTGAAAAGGAAACCGTTGACTTTATGCCCAACTTTGACGAAAGCCGAAAGGAACCTGTTGTCCTTCCGTCACGTTTTCCGCACCTGCTGGTTAACGGTTCGGACGGTATTGCCGTTGGTATGGCAACAAAAATTCCGCCCCACAATCTCACCGAGGTTATAAACGGAATTATTGCGGTTATCGACAACCCTGAAATCACAATCGACGAGCTTATGGAACACATCAAGGGTCCCGACTTCCCCACAGGGGCGCAGATTATGGGAACAAACGGAATCCGCTCGGCATATCACACGGGCAGAGGCAAGCTCCGTCTCCGTGCAAAGGCAGACATCGAAGAATACGGCGACAACCGTCAGAGAATTGTGTTCACCGAAATTCCGTATATGGTCAACAAAGCACGACTCATCGAAAACATTGCGGCTCTTGTCCGCGACAAACGCCTTGAAGGTATTTCTGACCTTCGTGACGAGTCTGACCGTGACGGTATGCGTATTGTTGTTGAAATCAAGCGTGATGCAAACGCAACAATCGTCCTCAATCAGCTTTACAAGTACACTCAGCTTGAGGACACCTTCAGCATCATTATGCTTGCCCTTGTGAACCGTGTTGAACCCAAAATTCTCAATCTCCGTGAAATCCTGGACGAATACATTGCGTTCCAGAAGGATGTTATAATCAGAAGATGCATCTTCGACAAACGCAAGGCAGAAGCAAGGGCACACATTCTTGAAGGTCTCAGAATTGCCCTTGACCATATTGACGAAATCATTTCAATAATCAGAAACAGCTATAACGATGCAAAGCCCAACCTTATGGAACGCTTTGACTTCTCGGATGTTCAGGCACAGGCAATCCTCGATATGCGTCTTGCCCGCTTGCAGGGTCTCGAACGTGAGAAGATTGACAATGAATACACCGAAATCCTTGCCTTCATCAAGGAGCTTGAAGAAATCCTCGGCAGCGAGCAGAGAGTTCTTGAAGTTATCAAGGAAGAAATCAGCGAAATCCGTGACAAGTTCGGTGACGAAAGAAGAACTTCAATCGAGCCGGTTGTTGACGATATTGACTATGAAGACCTGATTGAAGAGGAAGACGTTGTTGTCACCATGACAAAGCAGGGCTACATCAAGCGTCTTGCCGCTGACACATACCGCAGTCAGAAGCGTGGCGGCAAGGGAATAATCGGTATGCAGACCAAGGAAGAAGACTTTGTCAACACAATGTTTGTTGCATCAACCCATGCATACATTCTGTTCTTCACCAATTCGGGAAGAATGTACAGAATCAAGACCTACGAAATCCCCGAAGCAGGCCGTCAGGCAAAGGGAACTGCAATTGTGAACCTGATTCCCCTTGAACCGGGCGAAAAGATTTCGGCAATGATTCCTGTCCGTGAATATATTGAGGGCGAAAACCTCATTATGGCAACAAAATGCGGCGTAATCAAAAAGACCGACATTATGGAATATCAGAACGCACCCAAGGGCGGCAAAATTGCCATTAACCTTGACGAAGGCGATGAGCTTATAAACGTTAAGAAAACCGACGGCAGCTCCGACATCTTCCTTGGAACTCACGAGGGCAAGATGATTCGATTCGCCGAGGACGACGTGAGAACTCTCGGACGTGTTTCCCGTGGTGTTCGCGGTATTATGCTCAAGGATGGGGACTATGTTGTTGGAATGGACGTTATGCGCGAGGGCGCACGTGTTCTTGTTATCAGCGAAAAGGGCTACGGCAAAAAGACCGAGCTTGACGAATACAAGGTTCAGGCACGTGGCGGTCAGGGAACAACAACCTACAAAATCTCCGACGAAACGGGATTCGTTTCTGGATTCGGGCTTGTTACCGATGATGATGATGTTATTATCATCACCTCCGAGGGCGTTATTATCAGAATTGACACCAAGGACATCAACACTCTCAAGCGTGTTACCAAGGGTGTTCGTTTGATGCGTCTGGGCGAAGGGGTTGAAATTGTTTCGGCGGCAACAGTTGCCCACGAAGACGAGACAGAGGAAGCGGACACAGCTGTGGATAACTCCGAAACCCCTGTGGATAACAACGAAGCAACGGGCGAAAATAACGCCGAAACTGTTGATAACTCTGTGGATAATGTGTAAAAGCTAAGTTTGATGCACCTTTGACAGCTGTGGAAAAGTTTTTTTACGATATATAACGACTTTTTTCACAATTTTTCCAAAAAACAGCCCAAACTGTGTATTATGTCAAATTTAGCCCAAAAGGTGCACTTTAAATTTGTATAATCATCACAACGAATTTTCTCGCAGATGCAAAAACCCTGAAACCCTTGCCACAAGCGGGTTTCAGGGTTTTTATTTTTCACGTTATACAATATACACATAAAAAAATTTCAAAATTTGTGCAATAAAGCTCTAACATTTTTTAAAAAAGTATGTTAGAATTAATATACTTAGATCAAATATAACTTGGGAGGTTATTATAAATGGCAAGTTTAAGTTTAAGACAGGTTGGTAAAATATATGACGGCGGCGTTGTTGGTGCAAAAGACGTTAACCTTGAAATCGCCGACAAGGAATTTATAATTCTCGTTGGTCCTTCAGGTTGCGGTAAGTCAACAACTCTCCGTATGATTGCCGGCTTGGAAGAAATCTCAGAAGGTGAGCTCTACATTGACGACAAGCTCGTTAATGACGTTGCTCCCAAGGACAGAGACATTGCGATGGTTTTCCAGAACTACGCTCTCTATCCTCACATGACAGTATACGATAACATGGCATTCGGTCTGAAGCTCAGAAAGGTGCCCAAGGCTGTTATCAAGGAAAAGGTACAGGAAGCTGCAAGAATTCTTGACATCGAACATCTTCTTGACAGAAAGCCCAAGGCTTTGTCAGGCGGTCAGAGACAGCGTGTTGCTCTTGGTCGTGCAATCGTTCGTGAACCCAAGGTATTCTTGATGGACGAACCTCTTTCAAACCTTGATGCAAAGCTCAGAGTTCAGATGAGAGCTGAAATCACAAAGCTCCACAGAAGACTCGGTACAACTGTTATCTACGTTACACATGACCAGACAGAAGCTATGACAATGGGTACAAGAATCGTTGTTATGAAGGATGGTTATATGCAGCAGTGTGCTTCTCCTGCAGAGCTTTATGACGAACCCGTTAATATGTTCGTTGCAGGCTTTATCGGAAGCCCCCAGATGAACTTCCTGGAAGTTACACTTTCAAAAGAAGCTGATGGCGTTTATCTTTCAAACGACGACCTCAAAATTAAGCTTCCTGAAGGCAAGGGTCAGAGAGAAGAGCTCAATGATTACTTCGGCAAGAAGGTTATCATGGGTATCAGACCTGAAAACATCTACGAAGACGAAGCTCACATCGCAGCAATGCCTGATTCACTTGTTGATGTTGAAATCGACCTCACAGAAATGATGGGTGCTGAAACATACATCTACCTCAAGGTTGGTGAAACACCCTTCACATCACGTGTTAACCGTCGTACAACAGCTCAGGCAGGCGACAAGATTAAGGCTGCTTTTGACGCAAACAAGATTCACCTCTTCGATGCAGAAACAGAGCTTGCAATCATTCACTAAGAAAGATTTACCGAGTGTCATTTCTGACACTCGGTTTTTTTATACTTAAATATCTTTAGTTTCTTCGACTCCGCCTTTGCTCCGCTCAGAATGCCGGAGTGTTAAGAAAACAGTTTGGTAAACTGTTTTTAACGCAGGATGGTAAAATGCGAGAGAGCATTTTAGGTGATAAAAGAAAACACAGAGTGTTTTTTCTTTCTGTGATGCTGAGCTTATTGAGGAATCTTGGATATGAGCCAATAAAGATTCTTCGACTCCACTGTGTTCCGCTCAGAATGACAAGGTTGGTTGTCTGTCATG
>JAZRMZ010000009.1:0-12548 GCA_045647905.1 Clostridia bacterium | reverse complement strand
CAAACTTGCAATTGAGAACAAGCCCAAGCTTATTTTGGCAGGCGCAAGTGCTTATGCACGTGAAATCGACTTTGCAAAATTCCGTGAAATTGCGGACGAAGTTGGTGCATACCTGATGGTTGATATGGCGCACATTGCAGGTCTTGTTGCCGCAGGTCTCCATCCCAACCCCGTTCCCTACGCAGATTTTGTTACAACCACAACCCACAAGACTCTTCGTGGTCCCAGAGGCGGGATGATTCTCTGCAAGGAAAAATATGCACAGATGATAAACAAGGCTGTGTTCCCCGGAAATCAGGGCGGTCCTTTGATGCACGTTATTGCCGCAAAGGCAGTTTGCTGCAAGGAAGCACTTTCACCCGAATTCAAGGAATATCAGACGCAGGTTAAGAAAAACGCCGCAGCTCTCTGCGACGAGCTTATGTGCCTTGGAATTGACATTGTTTCGGGCGGCACCGACAACCACCTTATGCTTGTTGACCTTTCAAAGAAGGGCCTCACAGGTAAGGAAGTTGAACACAATCTTGACGAAATTGGTATCACAGCCAACAAGAACACAATCCCCAACGACCCCCAGAGCCCATTTGTTACAAGCGGTATCCGTCTTGGTTCACCTGCTGTTACAACACGTGGTTTCAAGGAAGAAGACATGAGAGAGGTTGCACAGATTATAAATATGGTTATCTGTGACTTTGAAGGAAACAAGGCTGAAGCTGCAAAACGTGTTGACGCACTTTGCAAGAAGTATCCTCTCTATGAATAATATGAACAAGCCATTGGCAGACAGACTCAGACCCCAATCTCTCATCGAGGTTGTGGGTCAAAGTCATATTATAGGAAAAAACAAGGTTCTGTCCGAAGTTGCAGAATCGGGGAAGCTCCCCAACATGATTTTTTACGGCCCTTCGGGAGTGGGCAAAACAACCGTTGCAAACATTCTTGCAAAGGCTTGCAACAAAACCCTGTTCAAACTCAACGCCACAACCGCCTCGGTTGCGGATGTTCGTGAGGTTTGCGCCCAGACCGAAACCCTGTCGGGTCAGAACGGAATCCTTCTGTACCTTGACGAAATTCAGAACTTCAACAAAAAACAGCAGCAATCCCTGCTTGAATATATTGAAAACGGAAAGATAACCCTCATTGCAAGCACAACCGAGAACCCGTATTTTTACGTTTATAACGCAGTTCTCAGCCGCAGTGTTGTCTTTGAATTCAAACCCATTGCGGCAGCGGATATTGTCAAAGCTCTCGAAAGGGCTGTGGATGTTCTGTCAGAAGAATTCGGAACAATTACAGCCGAGAAACAAGCACTTTTGCACATTGCCGAAATGGCAAACGGTGACGTACGCAAGGCGCTTAATTCCCTTGAACTTGCGGTGATTTATTCTCATCCCGATTCAGAGGGAAAGCTGAACATAACCATGTCTGCCGCAGAACAATGTACACAGAAAAAAGCCTTTAAATATGACAAGGCAGGGGACAGTCAGTATGACGTTATGAGCGCATTGCAAAAGTCAATACGCGGTTCAGACCCCGATGCGGCAATCCACTATCTTGCACGGCTCATTGCGGCAGAGGATTTGCAAACCGCCTGCCGACGTCTTATGGTTATTGCAGCAGAGGACATCGGGCTTGCCTATCCCATGGCGATTCCCATTGTGAAAGCCTGCGTTGACAGCGCTTTGATGCTTGGGCTTCCCGAAGGCAGAATTCCCCTTGCAGATGCGGCAATTCTTCTTGCAACAGCACCCAAGTCCAACTCGGCATATATGGCTCTTGCAGGTGCCCTTTCGGACATCGAATCAATGGATACGGGCGAAATTCCAAGACAGCTTCAAAACAAACATTATGACGGCGAGGGAGACGTAAAAAAAGGCCAGAATTACCTTTATCCCCACGACTTCCCCAATCATTGGGTAAATCAGCAATACCTGCCCGACAGAATAAAAAATAAACGGTATTATGAATACGGTTCCAACAAGACCGAGCAAGCGGCAAAGGAATATTGGGAGAAAATAAAAAATAATAAATAATAAAAAAGCGCCTTTGGCGCTCGCCTGCGGCGGGCAGAAAAGGATACAGCTTTTTTCGGCCATGTGCGTTTCCGCCATCGGCGGAAAATTTCGCACGGACAATTTAATTTTTGTTTTTTGTATAATAGGAAATCCGCAATTTCCTATTATATAAAAACAGGAACAGCTTTCATCGGGAAGGCTGTTCCTTGTGTTTTAGGTTCTGCAACAAATGTTTGAGGCTGGCATAAAGATTCTTCGCCCTTGGCTCAGAATGACACCAGCATTCGCCAAAAACCGAATTTTAACTGTTTTTACCCATAAGCTCCAGAATTTTTCTTGCTTCACCCAAATCCTCCAAGCAAAAGGAAACCTCCGCTTTTGTTGACACAGTAACATAAATATTATATGCTCTTTCAATATTGGATTTCAAAAGAGAGAATCTTTGTATGCTCTTATAAGGCAAAAACTCAATTTCAAGCACTTTTTCAAAGCCGCTCATATTTTGGGGCTTGCGTACAAATACCATTCTTTTATGGGTAAAAAGCGCCGCCACATCTCCGCTGACAAACATCGGTAAATTTTCATCAATTTTCTCGTCTTCAAGCAAATATAACCTGATTTCCGTCAAATACATTTCATCCAAAGCCTTGTCCCGCTTAAAAAACGGCATCCTCAAACAACCAATCATACTATAATACCCCCATAAATTAAAAAAGTGTGCAAACAATCGCTGTCTGCACACCGAAAAACGCAGATTTCGATTGTTGTCACGCAATCTAACAAAAAGATATTTATATCGCCTTGTTTCCAGTTTGAAATCTGCATTTTTTCCAGATTTACCGAAAACAAAGCTAAAAAAAGGTACAAAATACCCCTACAAAACAAAAAATATCTTTTTGAATATTAAATTACGTGACGAAAATATAATACCACATTTTTTATATTTAATCAAGAGCTATTACAAAAAATTTTTCACTTGCCGGATGATAAGCGGTTGTAGGCTTCGACAAAGCGCACTTGTCTATCAGACGATGCTCCAAAATTGTCATGTTGAGCGAAGCCGTAGGCGGAGTCGAAACATCTTAAAATGAGATTCTTCGAATCGCTTCGCTCCTCAGAATGACACCAACATTCACAAAGTGATTTTGTCATAGTTAAAATAAAAAAGCGCCTTTGGCGCTTGCCTGTGGCCAGCAGAAAAGGGTACAGCTTTTTTCCTCCATGTGCGTTTCCGCCATCGGCGCAAAATTTCGCACGGACAATTTAATTTTGTTTTTTTATAATAGGAAATCCGCAATTTCCTATTATAAAATAAATCCCGAAAAGCGGCTCGCTTTTCGGGATTTCACATTAACACTATTCAACCACAGCTTCGAGAGCAACCTCAGCCGCAGGTGCCTGTTCAGGCTGAACCGACGGTACATCCGTTGCTTCGGGGGCAGGTGTCGCTTCCGCTTCATTTGCAGGCGGTGCATCAACTGGAGGTTGTGTTTCGCCAAAGACAGGTGTTTCAATGGGAATCATATTTCCGGGAACGGTTGTTGTTCCGCTATGCGAACTTCCTGAAACGGGCTGACCCGTATATTCAACCAAAGCATCAACCGACGCCTCCATATCCGCAGGATTCACCCTGACCTCCGTGTCGGTGGCATTATAAACACTGTTTGTCAACTTTTCATTTTTAACTTCTTTTCCGTTCACCTTAACAATTCTCCGTGACGCAACGGTATATCCGCCGTTTCCTGCATCACCGGTTTTCTTATATCCCTGAGGAATTGACTCATCAGCAACCTTGCTCACCTTGGGAGTCAAATAGCCTGTGGTAACATGGCTAACTTCAACGGTCTGACCTGCCGGCTTAACGCCAAGAATTTTACAAGTCATATTTCTGCCGCCGTATGTTGCAACAATCTTCACGGGATAATCCGTATTGTTTTTGAATTTAAAGTCAATATATCCCTGAGCAATGGTGGCATCCTGACCCGCTGGAACATATGAAACAGGCAAAGAATGTGATGTTCTTGTAACAATTTCAAGATTTGCATAAAGAACCGCACCATAAAGGGTGGATGAAGGCTGACAAATTCCGCCGCCTATACCCGATTCAACCTTGTTGCCCACATAAACCCCTGCCGACTGATAGCCGTTGGCAGAAGTTCTTGCGCCAATTGTGCTGTCATAGGAAAACACCTCGCCGGGCATAAGAATCGTACCGTTCATTCTTCTTGTTGCAAGTTCAACATTGTTTGCTCTTGCCGCCGAGCTTGAAGAATAATTTGAAGACCATTCACCCATAACATCTCTGAAAAGCAAAGCCTTCAGTTCAGCCGCCGTCTTTGAAGGCTTTGTTGTTTCAACCTTCAAATCAACAGTTTTTTCAGCCGACTCCAAAGCCTTTTCAACATCATCTTTGTCAACAATAATTCCATAAACCTCGTCAACAACAATAACGTTTCCGTCCTCACGCTTATAAGCCGCATCCTGCGCAGGCTTTGTCAACTCGGCATAAAACTCGTCAACATCCACAGGCTTGGGTTCAGCATCCTCAATCACAAAAACAACCTCCGAAACATCAGCATCAGCCAATGCTTCATTAACCTGCTTCACTGCCTTTTCCATAATAACACAGCGTCCGCCGTTGCCTTTGATAATCGTCAGAGTATCGCCATTCAGCTCATAACCCGTTTCAACAACCGGTGTTGAATGTTCGCCCGAAATCTCCAAAATTATGTCCGAAAAGGCATCTTCGTCAATATTAAGCTCAGCCGCAACCTCTGTTTCGCCAAAAATTGCCGAAAAAAGTGCAACCGCCTTTGCAAAAACGCCGTCCTCACGACCCACTTCATGCGCCTGCTTTGCAAGAGCCGACGCATCAACACCGTCGGGACAGAGGTCTGACACCGAAACAGTCTTGCTGTTGTCTTCGCATTTCAGTTCCAGAGTTCTGTCAGTCAGAACCGAAACCAAATCATTCTGAAGCTTTTCAGTTGCTTCATCAATATTCATACCACCCACATCAACGCCGTTAACCGAAACGCCGGGGAAAATATCGTCATACGCCGCAGAATAAACTGCAAAACCGCAAAACAGCAACAAAACAGCCACAACAACAATTATGCCGATGCACGCTTTTTTTGAGCCTCTTATTCTTTGAACGAATGACACCGAAGAATTTTCTTTTTTCTCGGTACGCTTTTTGTTTTGTTCACTCATGGATTCACTCTCCGCTCCAAATAGCTATAATAAACATAATACACTAAGATTTTAACACATTGTTCAAAAATGTCAAGAATTTTCGAAAAATTTCTCGGTTATACCACAAATTTTTTCCTTAAAATACGTATATTTTAGTCAAAAACGGAAAAACTCGTTAAGGAGGTGATTCCCATGTTTTTCAAAAAATGGCTTTTTTACAACAGTAATTCCGAACAAGACGAACAAATTACACCCCAAAAAACCGAAGCCCCCGAAAACAATCCCGGCCCCAATTCATATATAAGCAACAACATAAAAGACAAAATTTCCGAAGCATACAAAACCGCCTCGGTCAGCTCCGACCTTTCCCAAAACCTTACCTTCATTCAGGATGCCTTTGAAACAAGCAAAAACTTTGACCTTGTGATACGTCGTTTCAGCATCAGAACCGAATCACAACCCCTTGATGCCTTTCTGATATTCTTTGACGGACTTTCACAAAAAGAATACATCAACCGTGACATACTGAACCCTTTGATGACAAAAGGCATTGCAAGCTCCAATGCCGACATTGAAAACAGCATATACAAAACCGTTCTGACTCAGGCACCAAACACAAAAATGACCGAGTTCCAAAAGATAATAGATGCGGTGACCTTTGGAAACTGTGCGGTTTTTGTTGACAAATGCCAATGTGCCTTTGTTGCCGACGTAAAAGGCTGGAGCAGTCGAAGCGTGGGCAGGCCCATTACCGAAGCCGTTCTGACGGGGCCACAGGAAGCCTTTTGCGAATCGGTTATGCCCAACATTGCTCTTGTTCGAAAAATTCTGAAAGACCCCAACCTCATTGCCGAAAACATACCCGTGGGCACAAAAAGCAACACCCCCTGCGCATTGATGTATATCAACGGCATAACCAACATTGATTTGGTAAAAGAAATACGCCGCAGACTGAGCTCCGTTGAAACGGACTATATTTTTTCATCAACAGACATTGAAATGCTCATCGAAGACAGCACCCTGTTCCCTCTTCCGCAAATTCTCAAAACCGAGCGCCCCGACCGCACAGCCGCCATGCTTGCCGACGGAAAGGTTGTTATAATTGTTCAGGGCAGTCCTTTTGTGCTTATCCTCCCTGCAACGGCAACCGACCTTGCAGAAACTGCCGAAGATAATTACGTGCGCATACCTGAGGCAAACTTCATGCGCTTTATACGGATTGCAGGCTGTCTTCTTGCTCTTTTTCTGCCGGGGCTTTTTATCAGCACCGTCCTCTACCACCACGAAACCATTCCAACCGACCTGATTCTTGCCATTGAAGCCAGCCGTGAACAAATGCCCTTTCCCATTGTCATTGAACTGACAATTATGATTCTCGCCTTTGAACTGATAAAAGAAGCCTCCATCCGTGTCCCCGACCCCGTGGGTTCAACCCTGGGAATTGTGGGCGGCCTTATCCTGGGCCAGTCGGCTGTCAGCGCAAACATCGCAAGTCCGCTCCTGATAATCATTGTCTCAATCTCGGCTCTGGGAGCTTTTGCCGCACCTTCAACCTCAATCTCACGGGCCCTTTCCGTGCTTCAGTTTGTTTTTATATTCTTTGGAGCTTTGGCGGGCTTTCTGGGCATTGCCTTTGCAGTTTTTGCAGGTCTTCTTTATATGTCATCAAGAAGCACCTTTGGAATCCCATATCTGCCAACCCAAAGTGAAAGTCAAAAAAGCATTTTTGTGTCGCCTTTCTGGCGTCGTGAAATGCGCCCCTCCGCACTGAAACCCCAGAGCAACCGCAAACAGCCTCACATAAGCCGAAAATGGAAAGGAGAAGCCAATGAATGACAACAGCACCCTTTGTTCGCCAAAAGAAACTTTTTTTCTGATTCTGGTTTTAATGACAAACCGCTTATTCACCAATTTCCCCATAATACACAACCGGATTTCAGGCACGGGCGCAAGCCTCTCGGCAGCTGTCTCCGTTGTGATTGCCTGTTTATTGATATATTTCATTGCCGCAAAGTTTTTTGTCTCAGGCAACGAAAATATCATCTCAAAAACCGAAAGAATATTCGGCAAACCGGGAAAATTCATTCTTTCTCTGCTCCTTGTGGCATATCTGCTTGTTTCATCATTCTATCAGCTGACCGAAATAACAGATTTTGCAAAGCTCACTGCCTTCCCCACAACACCCTTCCCCTTTATTGCAGGATTCTTTGCGGCGGCGGCAGTCATTGGTGCATTAAGCGGAGCAAAGGCACTTTTCCGCACTTCGGGATACATCATAATATCCTTTGGAGCGTCACTTTTGATACTCCTTTCCTCCGCTCTTTTCCAAAGCGACTTCACAAACCTGTTTCCGATGCTTGGAACAGGCTCCGTCAATGTATTCAAAAGCGGATTTGCAGGCACAACAATGTTTTCCGACATAATTCTGCTCTTTATCCTGAAACCTTCCTTCACAACGGTCAAATCCGCACGCCGCACCGTTCTCACCGCATCAGCCGTTGCCCTTGCCTTTGCTTTTCTTGTCAGCCTTGCATACACGGCAAAAATCCCCTATCCCGTATCCTCCAACGAGCATTTTCCCCTTTTTCTGCTCCTCAAAGAAGCATACTTCGGAAGATTCTTCCAGCGTACCGATGCACTGTTTTTGTTTTCCTCCTCAATCTTTGGAATGTTCTCCCTGTCCCTGAACATTTTTCTGATTTCCCGGATATTCAGACAAACCTTTGGCATAAAACCATCACATATAACCATTATTCCCGCAGTAATCATACTTTATTGCATTGCAATCACTTCATTCAGATTTTCTGTTCCTTTCATGATTTATTCCGGCGCAATAGCTGCCTTTGTTTTTCTTTTTGCAATTTTACCGTACCGAAAGGAGAAGACAACAGCCAATGAAAGCTAAAACCTTTTTTGCCATCATCCTCTTTCTGTCAATATTTTTTCTGACAGGCTGCTACGACGCCAAAGAGATTGACGAAACCGCCTACATCATCGCCCTTGGAATTGACAAAAAATCCGACAGCACCTACTCATACACATTTCAGTTTTCAACGCCCCTTGCCCTTTCCGACGAGCCTCAAAAGGAGATGCAGAGCTCAGAAAAATCATCCGAATCCGAAAACAAATCATCAACAAACCTGACCATAAACGCCCCCGATTTTTATGTTGCACGGAATCTGACCAATAATTTTCTTTCAAAAAATATTGATATGTCACATCTGAAGCTGATTGTGTTTGCCTCGGACATTGCCCCTCAGGACCTTGAAAACCACTCACGCCTGCTTATGCACGAGCGTGAAGTCAGACCCCACACCGCAATTGCCGTCAGCGCCTCCACGGCATCGGGTTTTCTTGAAAACGTCAACCCCGAACCCGAATCCAACACCTCCAGATACTACGAGCTGATGTGGCTTCGTTCCAACAACGCCTATGCTCCTGCAAAACAGCTCCACGACTTTGTTGACGAGCTTACCTTCGGCACCCGTGACACGGTTCTGCCCATCGCCCTCAAGGGCAAAGACCTGACAAAATTCCCTGCCGACAGCAAAACCAAAGGCTGGACGGGAACAGCCCATACCTCAGTCAGCACCGACAGCTCAATTCTCTGCGGAATGGCAGTCTTCAAAAACGGAAAGCTCTCAGGCGCAATGGACGGCGACAGCGCAATGATATACAACATCCTCAAAAATAACATCAAAAACTGCACCGTCACCATTGAAAACGCCCACCAATCAGGGCAGACAATCAGTTTCAGAGTAATCATTCCCCAAAAAGCGGATTTCGACGTCAATCCCCAAACGAAGAAAATAGCAATCACCCAAGAACTTCATGCAGAATTCCTGGGAACATCACTCCCCAAAGGCTATAATTCCTTTGATGAATTATATTCCGACTTCCGCAATATGATTACAAACCGAACCCAACAATTCATTTGGGATATTTCAAAAAAAACCGGTGCAGACATTCTTGCCCTGCACCGTAAAACCCGTCCGCAATTTCAAACATTGCAGGACTGGCAAAACTTCAACTGGAACGAATTTTATCAAAACGCCGAAATTTCCGTGAATATCAATCTGATTTAAGGAGGATTTTCCAATGCCCATTCTGATAAAACTGTTGTTTTTCACAACCGCAGTCTGGAGTTTTGTGTATACAACAAGCTACGCCGTGAACCGCTTCAAAAACCGGCATCCCCTTGCGGCATTCACCGCACTTCTCCTTGCGGTGGCGCTGATTATTGCCGTTATTGTTTCCCTTTTCAATCCATCTTGAACATAACCGTCTCACCCGTAATATCAACATCGCTTTCAACAAAAAACTCCATATAATTTGCGGCAGTTGCATGGAACCTTCCGTCACGGGTCTTTTGTTCAGCCAGAACCTCAATTTCACGACCCCTGAATGAATCATAAAAATCCGCCTTCATCCGTTCACTCAATTCAATCATTTTTCGGCTGCGTTCCTCCTTTATCTGTTCGGGAACCTGATTTTCCATTTTTTCCGCAGCCGTACCCTTTCGGATTGAGTACTTGAAAACGTGCATCTGCATAAACCCAATGCTTTTGCAGAACTCATATGATTCTTCAAACTCCGCCTCCGTTTCGCCCGGAAATCCAACCATAAGGTCTGTTGTGATTGAAACATCCTTCAGCTTTGCTCTGAGCTTTTCCACAGCCCCGAAATATTCCTCCGCCGTATACCTGCGCTTCATCCTTCTGAGGGTTTCGGTGCATCCGCTTTGAAGTGACAGATGGAACTGCGGACAAAGATTTGGCAGCTTTGCAATGCGTTCAACAAATTCATCCGTAATAACCACAGGCTCAACAGACCCCAGCCTGACACGCCTGATTCCATCAACGGCACACACCGCTTCAATAACGTCAACAAGCCCCGTACCGTTTTTCAGGTCTTTTCCGTAAGAGCCTATATGGATTCCCGTGAGCACAATCTCAATATACCCGTTTTTGCTGAGAAGCTCCACCTCCTCAACAATCTTTTCAATGCTCCTTGAACGAACCGGGCCTCTGGCATAGGGAATAATGCAGTAAGCACAAAAATTGTCACAGCCATCCTCAATCTTCACATTTGCACGGATTCTGCTCTGTTCCGACACAAGGCAAAGCTCCTCAAACTTCCGCACCTTCATAATGTCGCCGCAAGCTACGGTTTTTTTGCCCATCAAAGCTTCTTCCACCAGTTGCGGAATTTTGTCCTTTCCGTCATTGCCCACAACAACATCAACACCCAGCTTCTCAATTGATTGGGGGTCGGTCTGTGAAAGACAGCCCACAACAGCAACAACCGCCTGAGGATTTTTCTTTTTTGCACGGCTGATTTGCTGACGTGATTTCTGCGCACCGATTGAAGTAACAGCACAGGTGTTCACAACATAAACATCCGCCACCGCCGCCGTTGTGATTTCAAAGCCTTTTTTCCGAAATAATTCAGCCATTGCCTGACTTTCATAAAAGTTTGTTTTGCATCCCATAGTGATGAATTTTACCGTCATTTTCAAAAACTTCCAATTCTTAATGTTTTTTTGTAAAAAATTTTGTGATAAAATTATACACTTTTTTATTGACTATTGCAAGAAAAAAATATATAATAAGAGAGAAAATATTTATGGAGGTAAAATTTATGAAAAAATTTGAAATCATGCTTAGCTCAACAAATGACGTAAAAGTATTTGTTAACACAGTTACAAAGTACGATTGTGACATTGACCTCACATCAGGCAGATACGTTGTTGACGCAAAATCAATCATGGGCATCTTCAGCCTTGACCTCAGCAAACCCATCACTCTTGAAATCCACAGCGATGATTGCGATTCATTGGTTGAAGAACTTAAACCCTACATCCGGTAATCAAAAATCCAATTCAAACGGGCAAAAATCCGACTTTCGATCTTCTGTTTTTTGAAAACGGAAACTGATCGCGGTTTTTTGTGCCCTTTTGTGCGTTTTCAAATATTATTATGAACCACGAATTTTTTATGTCAGCGGCTCTGCGTGAAGCCGAAAAAGCGTATGCTTTGGGCGAAACCCCAATCGGCGCAGTTGTGGTGAAGGACGGCGAAATCATTGCCTCTGCCCACAACCTCCGTGAAACGGGCAAAAACGCTCTCTATCACGCAGAAATTCTTGCCATTGATGCCGCCTGCAAAAGGCTTGGCGGCTGGCGGTTGCATCAGTGCGACCTTTATGTGACGCTGGAGCCCTGCATTATGTGCAGCGGAGCAATCGTTCAGGCAAGAATAAAAAATCTCTGCTACGGTGCAGAAGACCCAAAGGGCGGTGCGGTTAAATCAATCGCACAAATTCCGGATTTGGACAAGCTGTGCCACCACCCCAACATAATCGGCGGTATTATGGCAGAGGAATGTTCACAAATCCTCAAAAACTTTTTCAGGGATTTGCGGCAGGGGCTGACAACACCAATCAAGTAATAAATTAATTAATATATAATTTTATAGGAGGAATTTTTGAAATGAGCAAAAAATTCGTTTATCTTTTCAGCGAAGGCGACGCTTCAATGAGAGAACTTCTCGGCGGTAAAGGCGCTAACCTTGCTGAAATGACCAAAATCGGCCTCCCTGTTCCCCAGGGCTTCACAGTATCAACAGAGGCTTGTACTCAGTACTATGAAGATGGCAGAAACATCAATGACGCAATCAAAGCTGAAATCATGGAAAACATCACCAAGATGGAAGCTATCTGCGGCAAGAAGTTCGGCGACAAGGAAAACCCCCTTCTCGTATCTGTTCGTTCAGGTGCAAGAGCTTCAATGCCCGGTATGATGGACACAATCCTCAACCTCGGTCTTAATGAAGACGTTGTTGAAGCTATGTCTGCAAAGTCAGGCAACCCCCGTTGGGCTTGGGACTGCTACAGAAGATTCATTCAGATGTATTCTGACGTAGTTATGGAAGTTGGTAAGAAGTATTTCGAACAGCTTATCGACGAAATGAAGGAAGCTAAGGGCGTAACTCAGGATATCGAACTCACAGCTGAAGACCTCAAGGTTCTCGCTGGTCAGTTCAAAGACGAATACAAGAACAAGATCGGTAAGGACTTCCCCACAGACCCCACAGAACAGCTTATGGGTGCTGTTGAAGCCGTATTCCGTTCATGGGATAACCCCAGAGCAAACGTTTACCGTCGTGACAACGATATCCCTTATTCATGGGGTACTGCTGTTAACGTTCAGGCAATGGCATTCGGTAACATGGGTGACGATTGCGGTACTGGTGTTGCTTTCACAAGAGACCCAGCTACTGGTGACAAGGGCCTTATGGGTGAATTCCTTGTAAACGCACAGGGTGAAGACGTTGTTGC
>JAZRMZ010000008.1:0-9152 GCA_045647905.1 Clostridia bacterium | reverse complement strand
TATAATTGATTTCATAATGTGATACCCTGCCTTTCTTTTTTTTCAATCTGATAGAGTAATTGTATATATATTTTATCATAAATTTTACATTTTGACAATTTGTATATTTGCATAATAATGTATCAAAATTTCTGTGTAATTTTTCCCGTCCTTTGCCATGGTGTTTGCACCTTTCTGACTCATTCCCACGCCGTGACCGTTGCCGATGACGTCAAATGTCACCGAATCGGGACTGATGGTGATTGTGAAGTTTGCGGATTTAAGCCCAAAGATTTTGCGAATTTCGGTTCCTTTAAAGGTTTTGCCGCACAAAGTGACCGATGCAACAGCTCCGCCGTCGGTGCGTGATATGTCAGAAACCGTTGGCACGGTATCTGTGGGGAGTTGCGTGCCTGTGTTGTTTAATATCTGTATAAATTCCTGTGTTTTAAAGGTCGTTTGAGAAATGGTTGTGTCGGAATACTCGTTGTTTTCCACAGAGCGGAGGTAAGGGAGGCTTGCCTGCCACACATCTTCGGAGTTTTCGGTTCGGTTGCCCCCTGAGGCAAAAAAGCACGCCTCAACGGCTTGGTTATCATAGAGCATATATTCACCCGACGTGGATATGACAGCCGTGCAGAGCTTTTGCCAGTTGGAGTTTTTTTCGTTGTTGCTCCATTTTTCCTTTGCTTCGGATTCCGAGAGCCAACCCTTGCAGTGGGTGGGGTTGGTGCATATTGCGGCATCGGGGTGTTCGGGGTTTGTTTTGTCAAGCTTGCTGAGAATATAGCTTCGTGCCGCAACTGCCTGAGCCTTCAGAGCTTCGGGTTCGTAGCTTGCGGGCATCTCGGCGGCAAGAACCCCGACAAGATGGTCTTCAAGGTTTACTTCTGATACGTTGTTGCTTTTTGAGTTGAGACAGTATACGGTGAAATTCTTTGAGTTGGTTGAGCTGTTTTGGGATGGGTTTTGTATAGGGTCGGGCTTTCGGGGAAAGCACAGACCCAGAAGACAGGGGAAGATGAAAATGAAACTAAAAAGTATTATTATAAGAAATTGAGTTTTTTTCATTGTTTTGAGTCCTTTTTCGTGTGTTGTTTTAAGTATATTCACAAAAGGACAGGTTTATGATTTGAAAATTTTCAGTATTTTTTTGGAAAATGCTTGACATTTGAAAAAAAGTGTATTATAATCATTTGGTTAGGAAATTCCTTACTTTCGGCATGTCCGAAAGTCAAAAGTCCATAAGGAGGTGAAAAGAAATGGTTGAGGTTATTAACAAGTACGAAACATTGTTCGTTGTTGATGCATCCAAGGGTGAAGAAGAAACAGCAGCATTGGTTGATAAGTTCAAATCATTGATTGAGGCTAACGGTACAATTGAAAGCGTTGACGAATGGGGACGCAGAAGATTGGCTTATCCTATCAATGACATGGCTGAAGGCTACTATGTTTTGGTTAACTTCTCTGCAAAGGCTGAGTTCCCTGCAGAATTGGAACGTGTGTTTGGTATTACAGACGGAGTTCTCAGAAACATTGTCATCAAGAAAGACGAGAAATAATTGTGTGAGTTTTTTCACAGAAAGCGGGATTGCTTATGATTAACAAAGCGATTTTGATGGGCAGACTTACCCGTGATCCGGAACTGAGACATACAGGTTCGGGTACTCCGGTTTGCAGTTTTACAATTGCAATTGATAACGGTTATGGTGAAAACAGACAGACAGATTTCATTAACTGCGTTGCATGGAACAAAAGTGCTGAATTTGTGGACAAGTATTTCACAAAGGGCAGAATGATTATTGTTGATGGTCGTATTTCAACACGTACATGGGAAGGTCAGGACGGAAAGAAAAACTATGTTACAGAGGTTGTAGCAAATCAGGTTTCTTTTGGTGAATCAAAGAAGAATGCTGAGGAGGGCGGTTTTTCGGCTCCTGCTCGCGGTGGATTTGATGCTCCCGTTCCTGAAATGCCTGCTGATACAGAGGACGATTTTGTTGCTCTGGAAACTAATGATGATTTGCCGTTTTAATTCGGCTAACCTTTAAATTGTTGAGATAGGAGGAAAGAACAATGCCTGAAAAGGAAAGAAACGATAAAGTCAGAGCAAGAAGACCCAAGAGAAAAGCTTGTGCTTTTTGCGTTGATAAAGTTGAATTTATTGATTATAAGGATGTTGCAAAGCTCAGACGCTACATCACAGAAAGAGCTAAGATTCTTCCCAGAAGAATCAGCGGATGCTGCGCAAAGCATCAGAGAGAGCTCACTGTTTCAATCAAGAGAGCAAGATACATGGCACTCTTGCCTTATAGTGCTGACTAATTAATTGCAAGGTGGACGGATTTGTGCCGTTCACCTTTTTTTTAAAACAAGAATTATTTTAATCAGGAAGAAAGGCGGTTTAATTAACTATGAAAAAAAGTATGAGAGGAATCGTTGCAGGTGCTGTTGTTGCTTCAACTTTAATCGGAAGCAGCATCGTTGCAAGCACAGGTTCGGTTAAAATTGATGTTGTATATGATAATATCAAGATTGTTCTTGATGGCGAACAGCTTGATCCAAAGGATGCAAACGGACAAACCGTTGAGCCTTTTATCTATAACGGAACAACATATCTTCCCGTAAGAGCAATCGGAAATGCAATTGGAAAAGACGTTGCATGGGACGGCGTTGAAAAGGTTGTTTATCTTGGAGCAAAGCCCGGCGAAAAGGCTGACTGGCTTGATGTTTGCGCACCTTATCAGTATAAAGAAGGAAAAGAGTACAGACTGGAGGACAACGCATTCTTTACCATGTCAGGAAAGAAGTATACAAACGGTTACACTCTTTACCTCTGGAATGCTTATAAGACAGCAGAGGCGCTGTATAACCTTGACGGAAAATATCAGAGCGTTTCATTCACGGTGGGACATATAGACGATACCACAAGAGCTAATGCAACCCTTAATGTATATCTTGATGGTATTATTGCTTACACAAAGGAATTGAAATATGATGATATAGCTCAAAAGGTTACTATCCCTCTTGACGGAGCACTTCAGATGAAGATTGAGCTCACCAGCGATGAACCCGGTAATACTTATGATATATATTACGGTATATCGGAAGGCGAATTCAAATAAAATATGCAGTGGCGTGGGTTTGAAAACTCACGCCCTTGTTTTTGGGAGCGCAGCGAAGTTTTATGAGGAGAAAGAGTTTGTAATCAAGTCTTAACAAATTTGTAATAATGTTTGTCTATTTTGTGATACAAACGGGCTTTTTTTTCTACATTTTTCTAAAAAAATATTGTAAATTTCTATTGAAAATTAACAAAGATTTATGTATAATTATTAATGGACAACTGTATTGATAAGGAAGAAATATTTTGTAAGGATTTGAAACGATGAAAAGAACGTCTGCTGTATTATTGATAATTGGTATGTTGCTTCTGCTTTCGCAGCCTGTTGTTTTTGCCAATGCTTTTCCAGATGTCAGCTTTACCCATCCCAATTATATTGCGGTGAAAAAGCTCTCGGAGAACGGAATTGTTGCGGGCTATGATGACGGAACATTTCAGCCAAATAAGGAAATTACCAGAACAGAGTTTTGTGCATTGCTTGCAAGAATGCTTGGGTTTACCCCAAAGAATTATACTGTGAAGGAATTGCCTTTTTCGGATGTCAGTGCTGATTATTGGGGTGTTTCATTCATTTCGTACTGCTATGAGCGGGGATTGATTAACGGAATGGGTGACGGCACTTTTGCCCCCGCAGACAAGGTTACCCTGGCACAAACAATCAAAATGGCTGTCTGTGCAATGAAAAAGGAAGCCGAGGCACTTGAAATTGAGGGTGAAAATTGGTATTCCGGATATGTTGAGATTGCTTCAAAGTACAGAATTCTGAAAAGCATTAGTCAGGACCCTGAGGAAACCGCAATGCGTTGTAGTGCGGCACAGATTGTTTATAATGTTGCTATGTATAAAGGTGGCGTTGTAAATTATAGCGAGCTTAATCAGGATGAGTTTGAATATTCTTTGACAGAGGAAGAAATTGATGAACTTTATGCCAATAAGGATTATTCGTATCTGAACGTTATTTTGCTTGATCCGGGTCACAATTACTGGGGTAAGGATATTGGAGCAAGAATTGACGAGTTGGGTGTCAGAGAAGAAATAATCACATGGCAAATTGCGGACAAGCTAAGGTTTATGCTTGAGGAAATGGGTTACACCGTTTATATGACAAGGGAAAACCTTGAGGACAGCATTGCTAACACCTCCACCACCGAGAGTTTGCAGGCGAGAGTTGACCTTGCTCACGAGGTTTTGGCGGATTTGTTTATTTCAATCCATTGCAACATGGGCGGCGGAACCGGCACTGAGACGTATTGTTTCAGTCTTGGCGGTCAGTCGGCACATCTGGCAAAGCTGATTCAGAAGAACATTACAGAAGCAACGGGATTTTATAACCGTGGCGTGAAAACTGCCAATTTCTTTGTTATTAAAAACACGGCAATGCCTTCTGTTCTTGTTGAAACAGGTTTTTTGGATAAGGATTCAGACCGGGAGTTTTTGCTTTCGGAAACCGGGCAGGAGATAATTGCCCGTGCCATTGCGGATGCGGTTACAGAATATTCCGCAACTCTCCAAACGCAGGTTTATGCTGCAGAAGCGATTTTTGAAAGTCTTGAATAAATTTGAATTGCAGAGGAAACGAAAATGATTAAAAAACCCGAATTGCTTGCGCCGGCAGGAAGTCTGGCAAAATTGAAAATTGCAATAACTTACGGTGCTGATGCGGTTTATGTTGGAGGAGAGGAATTCTCGCTCAGGGTTGCGGCGGAGAATTTTTCGCCGGAGGAACTTGCTGAAGGCGTTGAGTTTGCCCATCAAAGAGGGAAAAAGGTTTATCTTACTGCCAATATTATCCCCCATAATTCCGACATTGCGGAATATGAGGAGTTTTTGAAAAAGTATATGTCCACAGGTTTTGATGCGGTTATTCTTTCGGACTTGGGGATGTTTCAGTTGACAAGGGAGCTTGCTCCCGAACTTGAAATTCATGTGAGCACTCAGGCGAACAACGTGAACTTTAAAAGTGCCGAAAGCTGGTACAAACTGGGTGCAAAGCGTGTTATTCTTGCAAGGGAAATGTCCTTTGACGAGATTTCGGAGATACGTGAAAAAACACCTGAGGGGCTTGAACTGGAGGCTTTTGTTCACGGTGCAATGTGTATTTCCTATTCGGGCAGATGCCTGCTCAGCAATTATATGACAAACCGTGACAGCAACCTTGGGGCTTGTTCTCATCCGTGCCGCTGGAAGTACTTCCTTATGGAGGAAACAAGACCGGGCGAATATATGCCCGTATTTGAAAATGAAAGAGGGACATTCATATACAATTCCAAGGATTTGTGTATGATTGAACATATTGACAAGCTCATTGAAAGCGGATTGGACAGCTTCAAAATTGAAGGCCGTGTTAAGACGGAATACTATCTTGCCACGGTTGTCAAGGCTTACCGTGATGCAATTGACAGTTATTTTGAAAATCCTGCGGATTTTCGGGTTGATCCAATGTGGCTTGAAGAACTGAAGAAGGTCAGTCACCGTGACTACACAACGGGATTTTTCTTTGGAAAACCCGGCGGTGATGAACAGAACTACAAAACAAGCTCGTATGTGAGAAATTATGAGCTTCTTGGAATTGTTGAAGACTATGACCCCAAAACGGGGATGCTTTCGGTTGTCCAGAAAAACAGATTTTTCAAAGGCTCGGAGGTGGAATTCCTTCGGCCGCAGGGAGACTTTGTGAAGCATACCATTCAATATATGGAAGATGAGGATGGCAATGAGCTTGAGGTTGCAAACAGACCTCAGAGCATTGCAAGAATCAGAATTGACACGCCCATTGAGAAGGACTCAATGATGCGGGGTGTCAGAGAAAATTAATTTTTGAAAAATAATTAAATTTATATATTTTTTCACAATCAGGAGGTTGAAAAAAATGAAAAGACGTATATTGTCTACACTGATGCTTATCGTTTTTGTTGTTGTTTCATTGGCTGTTCCGACTACGGCGGCTGTGTTCACCGACATCGAAAATGATTCATCAACACTTGAAGCTGTGACCGTGCTCAATAAGTTGGGCGTTATCAACGGTTACGAAGACAACACATTCAGACCCACCAACAATGTTACAAGAGCAGAATTCACAGCAATGTTGCTCAGAACACGTAATCTTGGTTCTGTTGGTTCAACGAGTCTTGAAAATCCCCCCTTCCCCGATGTGACCGACCCCAGCGTTTCATGGGCAATCGGAAACATCAGAACAGCACGTGATATGAAAATTATCAACGGCTATGATGACGGTACTTTCAAGCCCAACAACACTGTAACTTATGAAGAAGCAATCAAGATGATTGTTTGTGCTTTGGGTTACGGCGATATGGGCGTTGCTGCAGAAGGAACAGCTTGGTATGCAAAGTATCTCACAACTGCAACACAGCTCAAGTTCCTTGACGGAGCAGGCGGTCAGATTGGTGCTCCTGCAACACGTGCAACAATCGCAAAAATGCTTTACAACTGTCTTGAAGTTAAAATTGCTGAAAACAACGAAATCAGCCAAAAGACAATTCTTGAAGCAGACCTTGGTCTTATTAAGGACACAGGCTTCATTGCTTCAAACCCCGAAATCAGTCTTTCTGCTCCCGATGCAAATCTGAGAGCTGACGAGGTTGAAATTATCTCTGACGAAACAGGCGAAACAATCACCTGCAAGGTTGACAATGTTGCGGATTATGCTGATATGCTCGGTGCTCAGATCACATTCTACTACAAGGATGACAGAGCATCAGACACAAAGACACTTGTTATGGCAAATGTTGAAAAGTCAGTAACTGTTGAAGTTGCGGCTGACCTTATTGATGTTGACGAGTGCGACAGCCATTCTGTTTCATATTATGAAAGCGAAGACGCAAAGCGTATCACAACATTGAATATGGATTCTGACTGTATTGTTGTTTATAACGGACAGCTTTACGGTGCAGACACCGAAGAAAGCTATTATTCGGTTTACTATGACGAAATGGACGAGAATGCAATTCCTCTCGTTGGTTCAATGAAGTTCCTTGACAAGGATGCTGACAGAAAGTATGACATAGTTTTTGTTGATTCTTATGAATCATATATTGTTTCTTCGGTTACAACTTCAACAAAGACAATTGTTGACAACAACCTGAGAAAGGGAACAGAAAACAACAAGATTGTTCTTGACCCCGACGATACATCAAGAATTGTTAAGATTGTTGACAAAAACGGCAAGGATGTTGCTTTCAATACAATCAAAACAGGCAGCGTTGTTTGTGTTAAGTCAAGCAACCCTTTGAACGGCGGTGAACAGCTTGTTACTGCAGTTGTATGCAACGATACTGTTTCAGGTACTGTTAAGGGTGTTAACTCTGATGATTCAATCAAGATTGACAGCAAATCATACAAGTTCTCAGCACACGCTCCCTGGGTTAATCCCATTGACGGCGCTGAAACCGTTATGTCACAGCCTGAAATGGGTGACAGCGGTAAGTTCTACCTTGACATGAACGGCAACATCATCGGTTATGACAAGACTGAACAGACAACAAATCAGCAGTACGGTTATCTGATGAGTGTTAAGGAAGATAACGACGGCTTTGATGACATCCTTGTTCTCAGAATTTTCACTCAGACAGGCAGCAAGACATCTTACTATGCTTACGAAAAGACCAAGGTGAATGGCGATGATTTCCCAAGCTATGACAGACTTCTGGAAGCTCTTGAAGAGACTGCTAATCCCAGCGGTAACTCAGCATATCCGGATGGTACTGACAATAATGACTACTCACAGCTTATCAAATTTACAACAAAGAGCAACAAGGGTCAGGTTGTGATTGATGAAATTATTACCGTAACAGATGATACAAAGGTTTCAAAGGGCGGAGACACAAGTGCTGACGAGCTTTACTTCCTTGATACAATGAATGCAGGAGACAGTTCAAAGTATAAATCATCAGGCAAGCAGCTTACAGGTGATAAGAATATTAACATCAACAGTTCTATTATCTTCAGAATTCCCGAAGACAGAGCTGATGTTGATCAGTATAAGAAAATGACAATCAATGACTTTGACAACAATGAAACATACAGCGCCGAATTCTATGATGTTTCCACAGCAAACACCGCAAAGGTTGTTCTTGTTTACGGCGGCGGTACTGAACCCGGTGAGGTTAAGGCAACATCTCCCGTTATGGTTATCACAGAGATTGAAAATCCGGAGGATCCTTCGGGTGAACAGCAAACAAGATATAAACTGAAGGGTTATGTTGGCTCGACAGAGGTTGAATACTGGGGTTCACATGAGAGTGAAGACGTTTTTGAAACTCTTCAGCCCGGTGATGTTGTGAGACTTGGTACAGATAACGATGGTTATTATACTGTTAAGGAAGAACACATTATCTTCAGTGTTGCTGATGGATTCCGTGATGATGCCATTGAATATGAGCCTAACGAAGATGAGTATCCAAAGGTAGCTCGTGACAACGATGGAAATATACGTTACAGAGTTGTTTGGGGTTCGGCATACCAGTTCGAGAAAGACAATGTATTTGTAATGTCAACTAATATTCTTGAAGGTACTGAGGACGAAGCTGATGTTGACAATACACGTTTTGACATGCAGCTCAGCTGGTTCAAAAATGCAAAATTCTATGAATTTGTTGCAAAAGGTAAGAACCCTATAATAAATGAGTACAACATGGAAGAAGATACTGCAACCTCTATTCTTGAAGGACTTCAGTATTATGACGGTTCATCAACTCCCGACGAAGTATTTGTTCATATGACAGGAGCTTCAAATGTAGCAACAGTGATTATTGTAAGAAGATAATATTGCTGCGAAAGACAATGAATTTACAGAAGTTTAATAGACTTCTTGAAATGCAGAAAACCCGCCATTTTGGCGGGTTTTTTGCGTAATATAATACTTTTATGGCTCTTTGTCAATAGTTGGGGACAAAAATAAATAATGGAATTTTTAACGGCGGTTGCAGCTTTATGCAGCCGCCGTTCCTGTATTAGCTTTTTTGTAATTAAACATATGTAATATCCTTTTTCTAAATCTATCAAAATTACGGTATCCGTAAGCGTTTCTTTT
>JAZRMZ010000007.1:0-8110 GCA_045647905.1 Clostridia bacterium | reverse complement strand
AATTTGCTTTGCTTACATACAACTGGACTAATTACAGCGGTACAATGAAATTTGAAATGTCCGCAGATAAGGTGAATTGGTATACAATAAAAGAAAATGGCGGCACAAGCGGATATATTAAATATGAAGATGCAGATTCTGTATTGAGAGCTAAATATTCTGACTTGAACTCATTAGGTTGTGTTACCGGCTCAGGTGCAAACAGAAACTATTATACATTAACTTTGCCTGAAACATTCACAGACGGAAACGGAAATACTGTTGAACCAAAGTATGTAAGAATAGGTGCTGCTGATGTTAAAGGTTATTGCCGTGTTTTTGCAAAACCCACCATTACATGGGTAGCTTCAGCAGGAACATTCAGTGTTCAGAACAGTGCGGCGGTTTATCCCACAGTTGACGATTTGAAACTGGACTTCAGCGGAGCGGATGTTTCAGCACTTACAAAAGAGGATTTGACAGTTACAGATGCAAGCGGTGCAGCTGCTGAAATTGCTGAAATTTCAGTAAACGGAAGCACTGTTGGAGTTACATTTACAGAGGCACTTAAGCCATATACCGATTATACTGTTACTGTATCTGAAAGTGCGGTTGAACTTGCAGCATACGCTCAGAGCTTCAAAACCACACCGGCTTTTGAAAAGAAGTCTTTTAAAGACACAACTATGGCAGATAAATCGTGGTTTATTTCGACTCAGTTTGAGAAAAAAGAGGGTACAGATGGTAAGGCTTACTATAATGTTGGCCAGTATTATTCAGCCAGATTTACGGCTGAAGGAACCAAGAAAACTCCTGGCCCTGATGGTGAGGTAATAAACGGTACCATCAGCGGAGTAGAGTTTGTTTTAGGATACTACCAAAAAAATAGTAGCAATCCTGATGGTTACGATATTTCACTCGGTAAGGTTGAGGCAAAAGATGACAATAATACCACAATCGCAGAACTCAAATTTGAAGATTATGTTTCTGCGGGTGCTCCTGAAATTGCATTTGCGAGCGGTATGTCAAGAAGCTATATCAAGATACCCGATGGGGTTCTTCCGAGAGAAACTGTAAGTGTAATACTGAATATCGGACATGGTAACAAGACCGTAGGTGTTTCACAGCCGGGTATAACATGGAGAGACTTTGGCCTGAATGCAGAAGTTACAAAGCTTAACAGTAAGGTTATACCTCTTGATACAGTTGAACTTGCATATAATGCAGATATTGATGAATCAACGGTAGCTGCCGAAAAATTTGCACTGAATGACGGCACAAATACAGTTAATCCCTCTGAAGCTACTGTGAATGGAAATAAGGTTGTGCTGACCTTTGCAGAGGCACTTGAGCCTGAAACAGCTTACACATTGACCTGTAATGATGGATGCTATGCATCACGTCCTTATGGAACAATTAAAACAACAGAGGGTCTTAACACTTATCCCGATGTGATTTCATTTGTAACAGATGTTCAGTATGAAGAAAAGGCATTTACCGATACAAAGGCAAGCTATGGTTGGCTTAAACTTAACAATGTGAATGTATCAAAAGCGGATGATGCGGCATACGGCGGTTGGTACGGAACGTCACCCAACGTAGGCGGCTCAGTTACTTTTGCATTTGACAACAGCGGTACTAAGATGATAGGTGATACCATATACAGACCTGACGGTGTAATAAAGGAGATCAAGTTTGCGTTAGGTCACTTTAACAGTACTACAGGCAAGAGCTTTGGAATATCAATCTCATCAGATGGTGTGAACTATACAAAAATTGGTACTGTTGCAGATTTTGTTAAAGCCGGCGATGCAGCACTTTATAATGATGTAACATTTGCGGCAACTTATGTACAGAAGAAATATGTAAGCATTGATATGTCAGCTCTCAAGCCTGATACAAAATATGTCAAGATTGATATGCCGGCAAATAGTGCAGCATTGTGCAAACCGTCTGTAAAGTATCTTGTTCCTGTGGTTGATTACAGAATGATGCCTGCTTATATCAATGAAGTTGGTGCACCATTGAATGTTTTAGAGGCGGATGAAATCGCGGTTAAATGCAATGTGGAAGGAAGCAAGTCAAATGAAAATTATGTTGTCATAATGGCGGCTTATAATGACGGTGTTTTGGAAAAAGTGAAAGTGAGTGGCTCTGACGAGGCGAAGCATCAGGCAACATTCACAATCACAGACCCACAGACAGAATATATCAAGATTTTCTTGTTTAATAATATGAGTGCGTTTACGCCACTTGCTCAACCGATTTCGTTCGGCCCGGTTAGATAAAAAAGTTTATAGGGGCTGTTTAAAAACAATGTTTTTAAACAGCCCAACCATTAGGGGATAGGTAAAATTGTTTGGAACACACAAACTGAGCCCAAAACCACGGCTTTGGGGTACCCGACGGTGTACTGGCGTACACCGAGTGGCGAAGTTTGTGCGTAGCAAAAAGGAATTAATTTGCAGAAAAATCGAAAATATGAGATTTTTCAACATTAAATGAATATTTATACACAATTTATTGTGTTTGACATCTTGATTTTTCGTCCTTTTTGCGGTCCAGACTATTTTAACATCCCCTAAAAAAAGGAGTGTGTGATTATGACAGTAAAATTTAAGGACAGAATTTTATTATGTTTGCTGATAATAAGCATTGTAGTTGCAAATACATATATGATTCCGCTGGCGGCGGACTTGGTATGTCCGCTATATCTTGATGGAGATATTATGTATTATGATGCTGATTATGAGCAAACATATTTTACTTTAAGGGCTGATGAAGCTTTTAATTGGGATACGGTGAATGCAAACAGAATTTATATTGATGATACCCCTGCCCAAAAGTATGAAAAGATATCCGAAAATACGATAACTGTATACTTTGGTAAAATATTATTACATCAGTATACTTATACACTGAGTTTTTCAGATGAAGTTTTAAGTGTAAACAATAATACGTTTAACAGTCTTGTTTTAAATGATTATAAAACAGTGATTGCTGATTTGAACAGTGATACATCAAAGCTTTATGGTAAAAGCTCAAATATTAAGGTTGAGAATATATATTCAGGCAGCGGAGATTATGAGACAGATGTTTTTTGCCTATCTGGAAGGGATTCAACTGTTTATTCAGGCGAATATGTTATATACAAAACACAAAACAGTATAAAAGGCTTTGAATTTTATAACTACACTTGCGGATGGCCATATCTTGAGGGTGGTTTTGCGGTTTATGTTTCCAAAGATAATAACGATTATAAAAAACTGGATAGCAGCTACATAACTCAAAAAAACTTGACATCAGATGAAAAAAGGCTTCCCAATACATCGGCTTTCAGTTACTATACATGCAAAAAAGTGACACTGCATAACATTGAGGGACTTAATGAGATAAGATATATCAAGATAGTTTTTCCATCTGTGTTGTCATCTGCTGCAAAAGCCATGCTGGGAGATGTAAAAATAACAACCTCTCGTTCGGAGAATATGGCGAAACTTAAAAAGGCTGAAAATATTCCGGCATCTTCACAAATAGAACTGGAATTTGGTACCGCGATGAATGCCTTGAAGAAGGATATGATTAAAATAAACGGCGGAATATCGGTTTCATCGTTGGTGTTTGGGAACAATAAGACAAGTGCAGTTTTGTATCTTAATAAAAAGCTTAACGCAAATTCGGAATATGTACTCACTATAAACAGTTCAGATGTTGCATCTGAAAACAGGTATATAGGTTTTCATACCGAGTATACAAGTGGTTATGAGAATTATGAATGGAACAGTGTCAAAATCGGCGGTGGAGGAATGATAACGGGAATTATATATCATCCCACAGAGCCTGATTTAATGTATTGCCGTACGGATGTAGGCGGTATATTCAGGAGAGATTTTGAAAATAATTGCTGGATTCCGGTAATGGACTTTTTTGGAATTGAGGAAGAAAACTATTTACAGATAAACGGCTTTTGTCTGGATGCCAATAACCCTGACGTTATATATGCAGCCTGTGGAGGCTATTGGTATGAAAAAGGAAGAGTATTCAAGTCAGATGACAGAGGCGAAACGTGGACCCCATTGGGACTTGCACCCGTTTTTGTTTCAAATACAGGTCGTCTTGACGGAGAATGCATAGCTGTTGACCCCAAAGATTCAAATGTGGTTTATTGCGGCACTTCTTATGAAGGTCTTTATGTAAGCCGGGATGCAGGAAACACCTGGTCAAGGGTGGAAGGAATTCCATACGGCTCTGTTCCTTCCACATCTGCAGAATATTCAGAGAACAATGCGTATGGCATCAGAACGGTATATTTCGGAGAAAATGCAGTGTATGCAGGTGTTTACGGATACGGGGTTTATAAAAGCCACGATAATGGTCAAAACTGGGAGTTGATGCAAGGTAGCCCGGTAAAGCCAAAACGAATGATTGAATACAGAGACAAACTATATGTATCTTGTTATGTTGATGCAGAAAGTGGATTTGAGGACGGAATGTATGCGTGGTCGGAAAGTTATGGATGGACTTCTGATGCACCAATTCCGGCAAAGTCAATGAACGGAATTACCAAGACTGTGCTTGACGGAAATGATGTTCTGTTTTGTGCTCGTCACAACGGACAAAGACTGTATTATAAGATTAATGACGGAGAATGGAATGCAATTCTTGACGGAAATGAGAATTATAAAAAAACCGATGTAAGTGAAAATATGTCATGGGCAACAGCTCATAACAACAGCGGCAACGGAATAATTGCAAATTATGCAGGTGCGTTGGCGGCAAAGCCTGTGTGCGAAGAAAAAGCAGAGCTTTGGCTTGGTGACGGATGGAGTGTATGGTGTAACCCCGATGCTCTCAATCCGGACAGCAAATTTTATGCTGAATGCAGAAATTTGGAGGAAACTGTTGTAAATACCGTTGTTGCTCCTGTTTCGGGAGATGTTTCGCTTATTACGGGAATTTACGATTATGCAGGGTTTATACATGGTGATATAACCAAAGCGGCGCAGAATTTGCCTGAAATCCAATACGGAAAAAGTTATGTGCTGCCAACATCAGTAACTTCGGTGGATTACTGTCCGTCTAATACAAACTTTCTTGTGTATTTTACAGACACGTATAATTCGGACACAGTTGTAAATTCAGGCTCCCTTGGCGTTGTGGCTGTGTCGGAGGATAATGGTAAGACATGGAGCAGTGGAGGATGGCGACGCAAAGATGATTTTTACTCCGGTAATGTGGCAATGGGTGCTGATGTGGGAGATAATGGCTATCCTGTAATAGTTGCAATTCCAAAATCCAACGGAACTTCAACTGCTGTTGCAAAACGGTCGGTTGATTTTGGAAGAACGTGGCAGGATGTAAAAGGTTTGCCTGAAAATTTGCTGGTTGGTTCGTGGCAGAAAAGCAGAAAGATTCTTTGTGCTGACCGAATGAACGGAAGCAAGTTCTATGTTTATGACAAAAATAATGGTGAATTTTACTATTCAGATGATGACGGCGAGAATTTTATAAAAACGGCGGACTTTAAAATTTCACCACAAAGCAGTAACACCAACAGAGCATTAATAAACAGCATTGAAGCCAATCCTTTGAAAGAAGGGGATGTGATTTTTAGTGCGTACAATCGTGGATTATACAGAACATCAGATTCCGGACGTACTGTTTTCAAAGTTGACGGAGTTGAAAATGTAGAAGCAGTTACCTTTGGTGCGCCTGTTCCATCAACCGGCATTTCGTCTGTTTTTGTTTTGGCTGAAATTGACGGGTTAAGGGGTATCTACCGTTCGGATGACGATTGCAAAACGTGGGTAAGGCTCAAAAATGATAAACAGGGCTTTGGTATGTCGCAAATGTGTATTGAAGGCGACAAAAATGTATTTGGAAGGGTTTATCTTGGAACAAGCGGAAGAGGTGTTATGTATTCCGAACCGTCGGCCAATCAGGAACAGCCACAGACTTATGAAGTAAAGGAATTTACAGATGATTCAGCATCTGACGGGTGGCTGAAACTCACAAATGTTAAGGCAATGTCCAAAGATGACTATACATACAAAGGTTGGTATGGTGTAAACGGAAATGGAAATGGGTCGGTAATCTTTGCATTTGATAATTCCGGGGCAAAAGAGGTCGATGGTGTGATACATCGGCTTGACGGTACACCGGAGGAGATTAAATTTGCAATAGGCACTTTTGATTACAGAAGCCTGACTGAATTCAATCTTTTGGTTTCATCAGACGGGATTGTGTATACGGGTATTGGAACACTTAAAGATTATACAAACAAAAGTGATTTATCACTTTATAGTGATGTCAATCTGCAATCATGGATTGTTAAGCATTGTATAAGCCTTGATAAAACGGTTCTGGGTGAAAACACAAAATATGTAAAGATTGATATGCCGCCAACCGGGGCTATGATGATTAAACCTTATGTAAGGTATCGTGTACCCGTAGTGGATTACAGGCTATTGCCCATCTATTTAAATGCAAACGGCAAACCTTTAAGCAAACTTAAAGCGGGAGAAGTTACGGTCAAGTATATGGTTGAGGGTGAGAAAAAGGATGAGGGCTATGTAATGATAACGGCAGTATACAACGATGATGTATTGGCAGATATTACAATGAAAACTTCAACAGAAATCCACGAAGGCTCGGTAACTGTTACAAAACCTGAAACTGCACGGATAAAAACCTTTTTGTTCAAAGACCTTGATAATCTGATTCCGGCTTGTGATGCAATTGAGTTTGAATAATATATGACAGAAATGAGGGGGACTTGTGTTCAAAAAAAGCGGCACAAAAGATAATTATACATATTTTGATTACGCCTTTGAAAAGACTACTGTCAGATATGTGCTGATGAATGAAACGCTGAGAATGTTTATGCTTTTAATTCCAAAGGGTATGGAAGATAGAATAAAAGACGTATATCATACGGTGGATTGCGGTGAGTCCGGGTATTCGGAAGTCCGGGACTGGTCTGCCGGATCGCTTGTACATCTTCATCTTTCACATCACTGCAAAGAACACTTTGACAATAGTTATAAATTCAGTGAAAGTGTAAAAATGCTGAAGTTTCACAGACAGGAAACTGTCAGAGAGCAAAATAGCGAAAGCATAAAAACTTATCTTAAGGCTGATGAGGGGTATTCTGTTTGTCATATATTAACTAACTTTTACGGTGAAAATAGCTTTGAAGTAAAGTGTATTTTCGAAAACCAAACGGGAAAAACTGTCACTCTTGAAATGATTTCTTCTGTATCCCTTGATAATCTGGGCCCCTTTAATGATGACGATGGCTCTGAAAATCTTGTTTTTCACCATTTCAGAGGTGGATGGGGAATAGAGGGTCAACACATAAAGGAAACGTTGCCGCAAATGGGAATGAACAAAGGCTGGGGTGGTTCTTATGAATCGGAAAAGTTTGGCTCTGTGGGTTCAAAACCTGTAAGCCGACATTTTCCTTATGCTGCCATTGAAGATGCGAAAAACAGATGCATATGGGGCATTAAGTTAAGGCATAATGCCACCTGGCAGATTGAACTTACACGGAATGCCACGCCACTCTCTCTTTCAGCAGGAATCGGGGACTTGCAGTTTGGTTCCTGGAGTAAGAACATTGAAAATGGTGAAATATTTGAAACGCCCGTTGCATATGTTGGCGTGGAAAAGGGCGGTATTGCTGAAATCTCAAATACTCTGATAAAAATGAATGACAGGGCAATAGATGCATATGGTGAAGAGGGAATGCCTCTGATATTTAACGACTGGGTGACACATTGGGGGAACACTTCACAGGATAAACTGTTTGCACTTGCTGAAAAGTTGAAGGAGTGCGGAAGTAGGGTTAAATATTTTGTGCTTGATGCCGGATGGAATAAAGGTGGAATTGGTAACTGGGTTGTAAATGAAAAGAAATTTCCGGACGGACTGAAAAGCTATGCTGACAAAATCAGAGAAATGGGATTTATTCCGGGAATATGGATGGAGTTTGAGAATCTAAGAGGAAAAACGATAATCAATGATGAAGAGTTATCAAACCTATGTCTTTATAAAAACGGAGCTCCGTTGAAAGTATCTGCCATTGGCGGGATACCTACAAAGTTTCTGGATTTAAGAAAAAAAGAAGTAA
>JAZRMZ010000006.1:0-16712 GCA_045647905.1 Clostridia bacterium | reverse complement strand
GAATAAAAGATGAAAAAACACAAAACAAAAAGATTAATTGCAGGACTTATGGCAGTTCTTATGACAGCCGGAATGTTAGTTGGCTGCGGCGGCGGTGAAAAGGCAAATGACGGAAAGGTTTCGATTTCCTTTGCAGAGTATCCCACAGACAGCGATAAGGATGCAAAAAAGGTAATGGACGACCTGATTGAATCCTATAAACTTAAATACCCTGATGTTGAAATCAGCGGCGATCACTACAACTATTCGGTTCAGACGTTTCTTCCTTTGGCAAGCAGCGGTCAGCTTCCCACAATTTACAGAGCATTCTATACAGAGGTTGACAAAATTATTGACGCAGGCTATGCACTTGATTTGACCGAAGCTTTAAAAAGACACGGCTTCGTAGACCAGCTTGGCGAAGACGCAAAGGCATTGGTTACAAGAGACGGCAAAATGTATGCACTTCCCCAGTCAATCTACGGTATGGGTCTTGCGGTAAATGTTGACCTTTTTAAGCGCGCAGGTCTTGTTGACGAAGCTGGATATCCAATTGTTCCCGAAACCTATGACGAGCTTTTGGAAACAGCCAAGATAATCAAGGAAAAAACAGGTGCGGCAGGCTTTGCAATGCCCACAATGAACAACAACGGCGGCTGGTATTTTATGAATATCGCATGGTCGATGGGTGTTGATTTTATGGAGCAGGATAAAGATGGCAACTGGAAAGCAACCTTTGCAAGCAAAGAATGTGAAGAAGCACTTAAATATATCAGAGATATGAAATGGGTACATAATGTTCTTCCCGAAAATACACTTTTGAATGTTGGTTCAATCGAAGAGCTTTATTCAACAGATAAGGTTGCAATGACATTTGCGGCATCACCAATAAATGTTGCATCAACGCAGTATGGAGCAGACCTTTCAAAGCTTGCTTTTTATCCTGTTCCAAAGGGTCCTGCAGGCAGATACGCGTTAAACGGCGGAAGCATCTGGTTTATAAGACCTGATGCAACAGAAGAACAGGTTGATGCCTGCCTTAACTGGATGAAGCACAGAGGGGTAAGCCCCGAAGCAACCGAAGAGAACAAAAAGACATGGGCAGATAACTATGCACTTACCAAAAATCAGGGCGGTGTAGTTGGTTACGACGGACTTAGCATCTGGGGTACAGACAGTGATTATCTGGCTGTTCAGAAAGAAGTTAGAAAGCCCTATGAAAATGTTGATTCAAAGCTGTTCCCCGGCCCATACGGCGAGGGTGTTGAGTTCCATCCCGAGGAACCTATGAGCTGTCAGCAGCTTTATTCGGTTTTAGACAGCCTTATTCAGGAGGTTCTTACAAACGAAAAGGCTGATATTCCTGCACTTTTGGAAAAGGCTCAGGCGGACTTCCAGAAAGATGCACTTTAAGGCATAATGCTTTGGGCGAGGATATGCGATGTAAATATTCCTGCCCGAAATGACATATTTTTACTTGTGTATAGTTACGCAGGTTTTGGGAGGTAACACTTTTGAAGAGAAAGACAAACAGAAAAAGTATAAATCTTGGAAAGCTTAAAGCTGATATTCCGGCATGGCTTATACTTTTGCCGAGTATGCTGCTGCTGTATTTTATAGTATGGCGACCCATCGCAGAGGGCATTGCTCTTTCGTTTTTTGAACTGAAGGGCTTTGAACCTGTTGAATTTATCGGCTTTGAAAATTATAAGACGGTGCTTCGGGATACACTATTTCTTAAAACCTTGTGGAACACTTTAAGCTATGTTGGATGGTCGCTTGTTATCGGTTTCTTTGTGCCGGTAATCCTTGCAATATCCTTAAACGAGGTTGTTCACGGACGTGGAACACTTAAATTTGCATTTTATCTTCCGGTGGTTGTTCCGGCGGTTGCAGCATCGCTTATATGGTATTTTATTTATCAGCCGGGGGAAGCAGGACTTCTTAATACTTTGCTGATAAATCTTGGATTTAGCACAAAAGACTGGCTGCAGAATGCAAACTTAACCATTCCGCTTATAGTAATTTCTTCAACCTGGAAAGGCTGCGGTTCTACAATGCTTTTGTATCTTGCAACACTGCAGGGTATAAATCAGGAGCTTTATGAGGCTGCAAGAGTGGATGGTGCTTCGGTATGGAAACGGCTTATATACATAACTCTTCCGCAGCTTGCACCAACAATGATACTTTTGTTTGTTCAGCAGATTATAGGTATATTCCAGATAATGTCAGAGCCTATGGTTATGACAGGCGGAGGACCCAACAATGCCTCTGTCAGCCTGGCACTCAGATCATACGACTATATGTTCACTCTGTTTAAAACAGGAAATGCTTTGGCACTTAGTGTTATAACATTTATTATACTTCTGATTATAAACCTTTTCTACTTTAAGGTAGAGAAAAAGCTTGACGTATATTAGGGAGGACGAAGATGCGAAGAAATATATACAGTACAAAAACAACAGGTGCACTCACCAATATGGACTTAAAAAGTCCCGGTGTAAGAGCGGCATATTGGTGCTTTTATGTGGTTGTTGTGATCGTTGCACTTATTGTTATCTTTCCGATTATTTGGCTTGTTTTGTCAAGCTTTAAGGATATGGAAGAATTTTACCAAAGCCCCCCGACGATTATTCCAAAAACATTTAATCCACAAAAGATAAGTGTTGTGTGGGGAGAAATGGGTTTTGCCAAATATTATATTAATTCTATAATTCTGGCAGCAGGCGATATTGCATTTTGTATATTCTTTAACGGTCTTGGCGGATATGTTCTTTCAAGACTTCAGCCAAAGGGAACAAAATTCTTTTTAACAATCATATTGTGGACGATGATGATTCCGTCTTCTGCAAGTATGGTGCCGCTTTTTAAAACCTTTGTTGATTTTCCGTATTTGCACGTTAATCTTATCAATACATACTTCCCAATGTGGCTTATATCGGGAGCAAATGCATTTTATCTGATTATGTTCAAAAACTTTTTTGATTCAATATCAAAATCGTTGGTAGAGGCTGCAAAAATTGACGGCTGCAGCGTTTTTGGAATATTCCTTAAAATAGTGCTTCCTTTGTCGAGACCGTTCCTTTTCGTTATGGCGATACTTACTTTCAACAGATCCTGGGGCGACTTTTTATATCCATATCTTGTTTTAAAGGATGTTGGTCTTCAAACGGTTTCGGTTGCCCTTTATGCAAGCAAGGTTGGCGGAAACATCGCTTTTGACGAATATCTGATTGCGGTGTTCTTATCGGTTATTCCGCCAATGATACTGTTTTTGGTATTTAACAAGCAGATAATGGTTGGTGTAAATGTAGGCGGAGTAAAGGGATAAGGCAGAAAGGATGAAATATATGAGGAAATTACTTAAAAAAGCAGTTTTATTTGGTCTATGCAGTGCTTTAACCGTGTCAGGAATCACCTTTAATGTGTCTTCAGCAGAGCCTTTGGACGGTGTTTCCCTGAAAGGTATTTACGAGGTGTATAACACCGTAAGTATAAGCGATTTAAAGAGCAAGCCTTTGAATGAAAACTACAGTGCAGTATGGATGACTGCTGACAGTAAAGCAGGGTCATATACAGAAAAAGGCACAGAAAATACATATTTTGTAAAATCAACAGATGCCGGCAAGTGGCTTAAAGCCACTGTTACAACAGATGATGGATGCTTTGAAACCGAGCCAAAGCAAATTGAAACTGTCAATGGGGTTGTACCCTTTGACGGAACAGCCGCGTCGCAGATAGGCAACAACGAGAAAACCCCCACGCAGTATAAGTTCACGGTTGACGGAATGGAATTTATCTTGCTTGATGTAACCGATGATGATAAATCAAAGTTCCTTGTGATGTCAAACAGCCACGTTGGCGTAAGACGTTATTCTGCATTCGTAAAATTTACAAATGATACAGACTACAATGTAGAAGCAAACAGGGCTAATTATTCTATTGCTTCAACAGTTGTGGATATGGCGGCGTTTCTAAACGATAAGGACAGTGTGAATGTAATCGTTGCTGATGGCGAGCCTGAAAGCTATAACGGTGCATGGAAATATGGAACAACAGGCGAAATGAGCGGCAGTTATGCACATGGTGCGGTTCCGTCATACGGATATTCGCAACAGACAAGATACTGGAAGCTGCTTCCTAATGACATCAAAAGCCACATAAATCATGATAAATACTGGGTGTGCGAACCGGCTGACATAGCTTTTGAGGGCGAAATTTTTGCAGTTCAGGGCGGAATTATGCTCCCGTCACACAGCGAGATTGAAAAATATGCTGACCGTATAGGCTTGTGGGAGACATATGATGTTTCAACTACGGCGGCAAAGCTTTCCACCTGTTGGTGGACACGTTCGCCCTCGGAAAGTGCTTCAACCTACACGGTGGAGTTCAGTGTACTGGGCAAGACGGGGAGCAGACAAGGACACACCAACGGTCACTCGGGATGCAGTGTAAGACCCGTTTTCTATCTTGACCGTGACTTCTTTTTAGACGTGGAGCTTGACCCTGCTTTAGTGGGTGATGAAGTTAAAAAGGCTATAAGAGCTGCTTATTCAAAGGCAGATATGTATGCTGATGGTCCCTACACCAAGCTGCAGCTTGAACATGACTGGGGTTATGGATACGACCTTTCCGCTGAGGCAGAGTATACCTTAAGCGGTGAAGCCCTGATCGTTGACACAACAATCAGCTGTGAAATGGGCAGTTATACGGATTTTGTCATTCTTTGCACCGTGTTCAATGCAGATGGTCAACTTATCGGTGCGGATGCTCAGAAGATGAGCATTACAGAGGGCGAAAGTCTTGCGGCAGAGGACTTCATATTCAGCGGAATTTCCGGAGTACAGACGGTCAATATATCGCTTATGAATGAATCAGGCTTCTGGCCTCTTATAAAGCAAACGGCGGCGGAGCAGAAAAATTAAATGTGTAAAAAATAAAAATATATAATTCAAGGAGGAATTAATGTGAGAAAAAACAGACTTATATCGCTTATTCTGGCGATAACATTGGTACTTACAATGTTTTCAGGGATAACCGTTTTTGCGGAGGATGTCCCCTGCGTTTCGGCATCAATTTACGGTGCATCGGATATTTCGGGAAAAACAGCCTTTGGCGGCAGCCTGAGAACAGTTGCAAATGTACAGACCGAAACAACTGTAAAATTCATTGTAGTGGTGTATGATGATATCGTTTTGCAAAAGGCTGAGAGCTTTGATGTTACTTTAACTCCGGAGGATACAGTTCTTGATGTTCCCTACACCGTTACAGGGCTTACAGGTGCAGCAAACCAAAAGGCAAAGGCTTTTTTGTGGACAGGACTTGATAAGCTTGTGCCCATTAGCGAAGCAATGCCTGTTGAGGGTGAAATTTATGTTCGTGTTGAGGGCATTCCCGCATCTTACAACACTCTTACGGCAGTTATTGAGGGTTATACCCCGAAAGCAGATGATGTTATTACATACCTTTGGGAATATAAAACCCCATATGCGGGCTATAAAGAAGCATCTGATATCAATCCTGCCGAAGGAAGTATATACGAAAGGACCTTTACCCAACGGGGAAATGTTTCCACAATTAAAAGATTCAGGGTAAGGGTAACAATCAACGGCACGGAATATGTAAGCACTGATGTAAACAGCGTTGCATTTCCTATTTTAAATCAGAACATACACCGTATTCTTCAAAATGATGCAAAAAATAACGAAAATATCATACTAAGCTATGCAAACAAAACAACACCAAAGGAATATGTGTTTAAGGCGGAAGGGATGGAATTTATCCTTCTTGACAGCATAAGCACCTCCGACACCGGCAGATTTTTCATTATGACAAAGGACTCTGTGGGCAGCAGAACCTACACAGAAAGGAATGATGCTGACCAAAGAAGCTTTAATCAGTATCCGTACAATATGACGGCGTGGCTTAATAACAAAGCAAAGGTGGATTTTTATGGCGGCAGAACGGACAAGACAGCAGGAACAGTGGCAGGTGCTATAAAGCTTGAATGGTCGGGTGCGGATTATTCAACAACGGGATATATAGGAAATGCAAATTATACACAAATCCCTGAAAGAATACTGAGTCTTGTTGACAACGACACCTATTGGTGGGTTGAAAGAGGTCGTTGGTGGCACGACTCCAACTCCCCTGACCATTTTGTGGGAGTTCAAGGCGGTTTACAGCTTCTCTCAATTCGTGAGCTTGTGAATTACGGAGATAAAATCGGCCTTGCAGATTGCGAAAACTGGTGGCTGAGAACACCAGCGATGAATGTGACTGACACTGCCGGCGGCAATGCTGTTCAGGTGGTGGACACAGCGGTTTTGGGAACAACAAGCTTTAAAAACGAGGCAACAGCGACTGCTGAAATCAGACCCGTATTTTATGCTCACAAGGACTTGTTCCTTGAAGTACCCATCGACCTTTCAACAGCAGGCGCAGCTGTTATAACCACTCTTGCGGAAAATTACAGCCGTGAAGAATTAAAGGCAGCAGGTTACAGCGAGACAGACCTTAAAGCATACTTTGACCCGATTATAAGTTATGTTGGAAGTGTTGCTTCGGCAGAGATAAAGAGCGAGGGTACATTCGAGGTGAACAATACCTTAAAGCTTGTTTATGATGGCACAAATCTTGAAGAAGCAAAAATTCAGTGGTACACATCACTGACAGATGCAGGTTGCTTTGTTGAGGCTGTGGGTGAAACAAAACGGACTTTTATTCCAAAAGACAGCGAGGCAGGCAAGTACATAAAGGCAAAAATAACTCTTAAAAACGGCAAAACCAAGGAAAGTAATGTTATAAAGCTTGCAGACGCACTTTCAGCGGCAGCAAGCTATGACGGAACTACCGCTCAGATTGGTACAAACGTGGAAGACCAGGAGGAATACATCTTTACGGTAGGCGACAAGGCGGCAGACGGAACTGTGAAAAATTCAAAAGAGTTTGTTCTTCTTGATACCACAGAAAACGATGAATCACACTTCCTTGTAATGTCAAATGCTTATACGGGAACAAGATATTATTCAGCGGGAACAATCAGAGGTAATGCGGCAAATGATTATACCTACATAAGCACACCTCTTGACAGCGCAGCATATCTTAACCATCTTGATGAGGTAACAATGTATATAAACAGTGAGCAGCTTATGATGCCTGACTATGAATACACTGTTACAAATACAGACGGCACTTACACCTACACCTACACAAAAAAGACAGATGCAGAGGGAAATGCTCTTACAAGACCGGCTTACGGTGCGTATAACTATGGCTCAGACGGTCAGCCCCTTTCACTTGTGCTTATGGATTCAGCTGCTAAGCCTGCAAGCGGGGTTGCACGGTCAATTCTTCCCGAGGCAGTTTGGAATTCAATCAACTATAATCAGGTATGGAACTGTGAACCAATTAAAGTAAGCGGAAAAGAGGTTCGTTATGCAGTTAAGGCAGGTGTGATGCTTCCATCTGTAGCGGAGATTGCAAAATATGCACATAAGTTTAATTTGTATCCGGGCGGACGGCAGACAGGCGGAAGTGTTCAGGATAAGCTTAATTCCTGCTGGTGGACAAGAACATCGGCAGGCGGTACAGCAATAAAGTGCGTAAACTTTGCAAATGTAGGTCAAATTGCTGACAGAAACTATCATACAGAATGGAATGCAGGTCTCAGCATAAGACCCATATTCTATCTTAACCGCGACTTCTTTATTGATAATGTGATTGACCTTGCGACGGCAGGCAGTGATGTTTGCAGCAAGATAAGAGCAACATATTCAAATGAGGAGCTTTTGACAGCAGGTTACTTGCAGGCAGATATTGACACATATCTCGGCGAAGAGGCAGCAGAGTAATAGTTTTAAGTTATACGGGGACGGTGCCTCCGTCCCCGTATAATGTATTTTATGTAAAAGGAGACTTATAATGAAAAGGATTAATCGTTTATATATATTTTTGCTTGCAATGGTGGTTTTTGTATCAGGAATTGCTTTGCCACAAAAACGTGCTTTGGTGTATGCGGATAGTGAAAGTGTACCCACAGGATATATATATTTCTCTGCCGATGCAGACGGAACAGAACCGATAGAATATATCGGCGGCTTTGACAATGTGTGGGTAAACGGAACGGTTTACGGCGATTATTCCACAAACGAAGATCTTGAGTTATATGTTGCACTGTATAAAGACGGTGTGATGCTTGAAATGATAAAAAGTGAAAAGGTCTCGGCAAATGGAACTGAAACAGATTTTTCTTACGAGGTAAGTGGTTTGCCACAAGCGAGCGATTTTGCGGTAAAGGCATTTTTGTGGACAGCGGATATGACCCCTGTTGCAGAATGCAAAGAATGTAAAAGCGGTATAAAACCGCATCTTGAAGGTATTTTTGAAGCATATAAAGAGCTTGATATTGTATTTGACGGAGATGTTATAGAAGAAAACGAAATTTCGCAAATAATCTGGCAGAGAGCGGATAGCCAAAACGGTGTTTACGAAAGCATCAGCGGTGCTGCCGGAATGACATATATGACAACGGGAAGTGACGCAGGAAAGTGGATAAAGGCACAGATGACGGTGGAAGATGATACTTACGAAACGGAGCCAAGACAGATTGAAGAAATAAAAGCGGTGGTAGCCTTTGATGGTGTAACGACGCAGATTGGAACCAACGAAAAAACCCCCGATGAATATAAATTCACCATAGACGGCATGGAATTTATTTTGCTTGAAACAACTGAAGATGACGATGCAAAATTCCTTGTTATGACAAACCAAAGGGTGGGTGTAAGACGATATTCCGCATTTATAAAATATACAAATGATACAGGCTACAGTGCGGAAAGCAACAGAAAAAATTATTCCATAGCTTCAACTTCTGTGGATATGGCGGCATTTTTAAATGCTAAGGACAGTGTAAATGTGATTATAGGTGATGGAGAAGCTGAAAGCTTTAATGGTGCGTGGAAGTACGGCACAACAGGCGAAATAAACGGCAGCTATGCACACGGAACAGCTCCGTCATACGGATATTTACAGCAGGAGAAATACTGGACACTGCTCCCCGAAACCGTACAAAAATATATAAACAATGATATTTACTGGGAATGTGAGCCAAAGGCTATTGCATTTGAGGGGGAAAATTTTGCAATCAAAGGCGGAATTATGCTTCTGTCACACAGCGAGGTGGAAAAATATTCAGACAGAATAGGACTTTGGGAGAATTATGCTGTTTCAACAATTCCTGAAAAGCTTGCAACCTGCTGGTGGACACGTTCACCAGCAGAAAGCGCCTCAACTTATACGGTGGAATTCAGTGCTTTGGGCAAAACAGGCTCAAGGCAGGGACACACCAACGGAAACGGCGGATGCGGCATCAGACCTGCATTTTATCTGAGCCGAGAAGTTTTTCTTGAAAACAAGGTTGATTTAAGAGCAGTTGGCGAAACGGTGCGTGAGGAAATCTTTGGCGAATATACAAGACAAGAACTTTTAAGTCGTGGATATACAAAAGAGGAATTATCTTCGGTGGCTGAAAACATAGAAATATACGCACCGTCCGAATGTTCGCCTGAGGAATTTGTAATTCGGGCAGGCTTTGACATAGAAGCGGCAGTGGGAACAGAATATGTAATCAACTATACCGTTGACGATGACAAGTATACCCATACAGTTGTCACAGATGCAAAGAGCTATGAAAAAAACGTAAGCTTGCCTGTTAATGCGGTGAAAAACGGTATATGCAATTATGCGGTAACTGTTACACGCGGCGGAGCGGCTGTAGCAGAGGCATCGGGGACGGCGTATATTTCTGAACCTTATAATGCACAGTTTCTTGATAAATACACCCTTAAAGGCTACGGCGGCATAGTAAACAGCGATGAAACAGCCAAGGCTATTTATGGGGACGGTGCCAACGTGGTGCGTCAGTCGGTAAGATGGGAGCAGACAGAAACAAGTAAGGGAACATATGACTGGAGTGTTGGCGACAGAGTTATTCCCAATATGCTGAAAAACGGTATTGAACCCCTTATAATTCTTGCAATAGGAAACGCACTTTACACAGGAAGTAACGAAAACATTGCCAATACCAAAGAGAGTATAGATGCATTTGCGGCATATGCCAGGGGAATTGCAGAAAGATACCCTGGTGTTAAGTATTTTGAGATTTTAAACGAGCCAAACGGAAAATCACCCCTTGATGTTGCACTTCTTACAAAGGTTACGGAAAGAGAGCTTCACAAGATAGACCCTGATATAGTTATTCTTGGCGGTTCTATGGCAGACGGACGGCAGGAATATTTGTCAGCCCTTTACCGTTTTGGGGAATATGACTATATCGACGCTGTGTCAAATCATCCGTATATTTACTACTACGGACTTGACGCAGACGATGATGAGGGAATTATTTCGCGTGTTGACAGAGTGAACAAAGTTTCAGAAAATTACGGCGGTTTTAAAGAAAGCTATATGACCGAAATCGGCTGGACAACAGCAGGAACAGTGGCGGCATATACATCGGATGAGCACCACCAGGCGGTGAACCTTGTTAAGCAGTTTGCACTGGCAGACAGTGGGGGTTCGGGTATGGAGGTTATTTATCGGCATATAGATAACGGCTCATCGCAGACAAATCCTGAACACGGCTTTGGTGTGAGAGATTATCAAGGCAATTCAAAAGAGGCTAATCTAAGCAACAGAGCTTATTTCAGAAAGATGCGCGGTGCACAGTATTTCGGCGAAATGCCGCTTCTGGAAACAGGAGAGTTTGGCTACCTTTATATTAAGGAAAAAGAGCCTCTTGCAATTATGTGGAGCAAAGACGGCACGTCTACCCATACATTTACAGGCGAAAGTCTTACTGTTTACGATATGTATGGCAATGTGAAAGAAAGCGGTGTGTCAAGCATTTCGTTAAGTGATGACCCGATTTATGTTAAGGGCTTTTCAAACAGATGGTTTAATATGACCGTTAATACCGAATTAAAGAAAAAACTTTCATATTATCTTGAAAACATAGGGCAGTCGGACAAGGCCGATATGTTTAATACATCACTTACCAACGCGGCAACGGTTTCAGAAAGCTCGGAAATTCTTTCGGAGGAAGTGGTAAGCGGATTTATTGACGAACATTTTGCTGTGGCTTCAGAGATAATTAAGCTTTATACAGACGAAGTGGTTTCTCAAAAAGTTTGTAGTGCACTTTTAAGTGCCCTTGAAAATTTGGGCAAAATATGGACAAATTATTATTCCCTTACAGCTTGCCCCGAAAGCTATGAAATTCAGTCAGATGCAGCGGTAACAAGGGCTGAGACTATGGCTTCTGCAATTGAAACTTCGGCGGTCGGTGCACGTATTCCCTACACAGAGACAATGCTGCGAATGGCAAGAAGATATTCGCAAAATGCGGCAGAGGTGCTTTCAGACAGTGAGGAAAATATCTACAAGGCAGGCATCGTTAAGGCGTGGGACAGACACGCACTTGAAATTGCAGAAATCGTAGAGCTGTGGATACCGAACGAAAAGGTTACATCGGGAAATATCTTAATTCAGGTGCCAACTGGTGATGCAAAAATGGAATATGACAAAAGTGGAACGGTTAATGTGGGAGTTTATAACTATTCTTCACAGGATATAGACGGAACCCTAAAGCTTGTTGATGCCTTTGGAAGCACAATAGGCTCTGCGAAGATAAGCCTGAGAGCAGGCAGAACAAAAAGTGTTGCCATAACAGGAACCGTTCCGTCGGGAGGAGCAAATGAATCTTTTGTTACAGCATCTCTTGTGCAAAACGGAAAAGAGATATGCCGTGCAGAGGTTATGGTGATTAAACAAACCGAAAGACTTGCCGACACCATTTCGCCGGCACCGGTGTTTAAGGCGGAAACAGATGCGGCTGATATATTCACCGTTTCGGGCAAGGATTATATTTTGCTTGATACCCTTGACAGTGAGACTTCAAAATTTATGGTGATAACCAAAGACGAGTTTGGCGGACCAAGACCCTTACATTCTGCGGCAGACGGCAAGTGGTCGATGAAATTTGAAACTGAGGATGAAAACGATATAGGTTACTGGCTCAATAACACTTTGGTCAGCAGCGGAAAGTTTCCTGCGGTTATTACAGATAATATAGACTTTAATCATTATCATTTAACAGAAGGCTCGTCTTATATTGTGGATGTTCCCTATGACTATCAGACCAAAGCAGGAATTGCAGTGCTTTCTGCAACCGAGGCGATAAAATATGCTGATAAAGTCGGTATGCTTGACGGAAATCTGGATTCAGTTAAGGCTTCGGGATATAACTGGAGCGGATACCAGTATTTTACATGGATGCTGAGAACGGGACGAAACAAGCACGATGTGCTTCATATGATGCGTGTTATTAAAGCGGCATATAATTCTTCAACCGATAGCTGGAGCTTTACAATGTCTCACGAGCCGGTGAACATTACAACCGATGCACTCAGAGCAAAATGCCGAATAAGACCGCTGTTTTATCTTGAAGAGGATTTCTTCCTTGAAGCAAAAATTCCTGTTTCAAGTATGGGCGAAAATGTAAAGACGGCAATTGCCCAAAACTACACACAGCAACAGCTGACTGATGCAGGATACAGCCAGACAGACCTTACGGCACTTGGTTTTTAAAATAAAATTAGATGACAATATGAAGGAGACGATGCAATATGAAAAAAATGTGTGCATTACTGATTGTGATAGCTATGCTTGGCAGTGTATGCGGAGCAGCACTTCCAAGCGGAATGAAGAATGCAGCACTTGAAAGCGGAGCTGCAGCGGCAGAAATAACAATTACCAATGTTGACACAATGAAAGGAATGCCAAACTCAAAGTGGTTTGATTCTCAGGATGTTAAGTTCAGTGTGTCAATGCTTGCGTCAACAGAAGAAAGTACAATGTTTGAGATTTCTGCAAAGGGCGGATGCAAGCAACTTTCGGATGAAGTAATGGTTTCCAAAGGCACAAGCGTAACAAAAGAATATACCTTGCAGAATGTGGAAAAGGGACTTCAGAAGCTTGAAATTAAGGTTTCGGCAAACGGAGCAGACATTGCAGCTATTTCGGGTGAATATAAAATTTCACCGTCAGTAAAGGTAAACTCGCTGGCACCGATTACAAGATACTTTGGTTTTTCAACATCTATTGCATCGGACAGGGGCAAGGCAGTGTATAAAAACCTTGGACTTAACACCACAAGAACCTCCTTCGGACAGTGGCAGAGCATTGAAAAGGTTCCGGGAGTTTTCGACTGGACAACTGTTGATGCGTATATGAAAGCACACAAAGAGGAGGGGTTATACACACTTCCCATTGTGGGTTTAAGCAATCCAATTTATGCGTCAGGAAATGATGCAGGAAATAAGTCTCCGCAAACAAAGGAGCATTTCGATGCTTATGCAAGATATATTGCAGAGCTTGCAAAACGTTATCCAGAAATCGAGTATTTTGAGATATGGAATGAGCCAAACGGCAAAGGCTTCTGGGGCGGTCCTGCAACGGGTGTTGATTATACATACCTGACAGAAATTGCAGAGCATTCATTAAAATCGGTAAAGCCTGATGCCAAGGTTGGTATTGGTTCGGTTGCCAATGCGGATTCTGCGTTTATCCAGAGAACCTACACGGCAGGCATGTTCCCGTATACGGATGCTGTAACCTATCACCCATATGTAAGACCCTCTACCGTTGACCACGCTATGGAGAAAAGTGCCGACCTTGTACACAATGTAATTATGAAAAACGGCGGCTGGAAGGTGCCTCTTAACTCGGAGATAGGTTGGCCTACATTTGAGGGCGGTTCGGGTGTTTCAAGAGAGCAGCACGCATTGGAAATGGTTAAAACAGTTGCACTTATGGACCTTTACGGTGTTCCGATGACCATATTGTATCAGCTTTTCGACGCCGGAACAAATCCTGACGATGCGGAAGCAAATTTCGGTGTTATGACATACAATGTATGGGAGCCAAAACCGGCATATTTCAGTATAAGAGAGTTTTCAGAGCAGACTTCGGGTGCCATCGCCCTCGGTAGACTTAATACAGGCAGTGAAAATGCAGATATACGTATGTATTTAAAGGACGGACAACTTGTTGGAATGGGTTGGGATAATACAGCTTATGCAACTGGTAAAAGCACTGATGTGACCCTTCCCGGTGACGGCGTTTCGGTAGTCGATATGTTTGGCAATCCTACAGGCGAAAGCGGAAATACCGTAACCTTGGAGGAAAGTCCAAAGTACATAAGCGGAATACCGAAGTATGCGATTGCGAAAAGTCTTAAATATAATGTTGAAGATATTCTCGCTCACAGATTTTCAAATTTTGATGAGTATGCAGAAAAGAAGGGCTATACAGAGGTAAAAGAGCTTGTGTATGCCACACTGGATATTGCAAAAGAGGTAGAAAATGTGGACAAGCTCCCGACAGAGGAAGAGGCCCTTTCAATGCTTGAAAGACACTATGCTCTTTCGGACGAAATTATTACACTTTACAAAGAGGGCGAGCTTGACCTTGACAATGTGGCAGTCAGCGGAATTTTGTACCTTAACCACCTTATAGGCAGACTTTACGGCAATTTGTATATTGTATCTGTTGAAACCGCGGCAAATGGTGAGGAAGCTAAAGCTGCAGCAAAACTTGACGAAGCAAAAGACGTTCTTTTTAAGGCGGCAGGCGACAACACACTCAGTTATTCCGACGCAATTTTGCAGTATGCAAAGGATTATGCGGATAAGGCAAAGAAGACAGCAAAAATCTCCAATCCAATGAGCGATAATCTGGTAAAAGGCTGGGGCAAAATGGCGGAAATTCTGTCGGATATGGTAATTGCATTTTCGGCGGCAGAAAAAGTGGGACACGATAATGTAATCATTCAGCTCCCATCGGCAGTAAGCAAGATTGACTTAGGCGCCGAAAAAAAATTAGAGGTTTCGGTCTATAATTTCAGAGAAAAGGCATCTCTTACAGGATATATCGAAATTGTTGACCCCAAGGGCGAATTGGTTGGGAAAAGCGAAGAAGTAACCTTAAAACCTGACGAAGACACTGTTCTTTACACACCAACTCTTATAGACAAGCTTTTAGATGGTGAGTACAGAATGAGATTTATCGAAAACGGCGAGATAATTGTTGACAGAAAAGCAGGCATTGAGGTAAAGGAAAAGGTTCAGGTTCAGATGGTTGCGTCGCAGGTAACCTTTGATGATATAAAAACTATTGATGTAAAGGTAACAAACGTTTACGGGGCAAAGGTTGAGGGCACTTTAAAGGTTGAACCTAAAGGAAATTGGACTCTTGCGGCAAAGGAACAAAGTTTCAAGCTTGAAAAAGAGGAAAGCACAGTGCTTTCGTTTCCGGTTACAGCAAAAGAGAAAACTCCCTATCACTTTTATATGTTTGATTTAAGTGTTGAGGAGGCAGGCGGCGGACTTATATTCCAGAAGACAACACCTATGGATTTTGCGGCGATAGTCAAGGCGGACAGCACAATTTCAATCGCCGACTTTGACGGCGATATAAGCGGATGGAGCAATGCTTATCCAATTTATATGGATGTTCCTGAAGACCCAACAGATTATGAGCAATGGAAAACCGAGGACGTTGGTGCAAGACTCCTTATGAAGTGGGACGAAAGCTACTACTATATACTTTGCGATGTTTACGACAACTACCACGCAAATATGCAGGCAGGTGCAAATATCTGGAACGGAGACAGTATTCAGCTTGCTTTTGACCCTCTTAATGACGGAGGAACAACGGGTGTTTATAAGCCTGATGATTACGAATACGGCTTTGCACGCACAGAGGTAAGTGACGCAGTTTATTGCTGGAATGCTGCCGGAGGTGCAGGCGGTGAAAGACCCCTTGAATGGTCAAATATTCTGGTTGACAGAAACGCACATCTTACAAGATATTTTATGCGTATTCCTATGGAAAGTCTTATGCCGTTAAATCCGGAGGAGGGAAATAAATTCAGATTTAACTTCCTTATAAATGACGGCGATGTAAGTACACGTGAACAGTCAAAGGAGTATACACAGGGCATATCATCCGGCAAAAACCCCGGATATTATCAGGAATTTTGTATGCTTGGAAAGGAAGAACAGATTGAGGGAACTCCCCTTATTCCAATTCCCATTGATTTTGAGGGGATAAGCCAGAGTGAAAGCACGGCGGAATATATAAGTTTTACGGACATAGCAGGTCACCCGATGGAAAAATATATAAGCGGACTTGCCGCAAACGGATATGTTAAGGGTGTGGGCGGAAATCGCTTTGACCCCGATAGATACGTAACACGTGCAGAATTTGTTGCTATGGTTATAAATGCGGCAGAAGAAAAGACCAACAGCGAAACAAGACCTTTTGTTGATGTTGAGATTACAGATGTTTTGGGACGGCAGATTGCGGCGGCAGCGGAGCTTTCGTGGATACCCCGGAAAATGGCGGAATATTACTTTGAGCCTCAAAAAACTATAAACCGCGAAGAAGCCTTTTATATTGCAAACAAGTGGCTTGAAAGCAAAAATCCCACAAAGGTTGAGTATCGCCCGATGTGGAGCATAAAGGATGTAAATGATATTTCGCTTTGGGCGGCAGAGAGCCTGCAGAATATGTATGATTACAGAATAATCGACGGAGACAGCGGAACGAAAATGCTGCCAAAGGCAAATCTCACACGCGGAGCGGCAGCAAAGCTGATATTTAATATTTTAAAC
>JAZRMZ010000005.1:0-29287 GCA_045647905.1 Clostridia bacterium | reverse complement strand
GCTTCATCCGCAAGGTCGATGTTTCTTGTTACCCACTTGATGCTTTCACCGTAATTCTTCATTGTTTCGATCTGTTCGGGAGTGAGCTTTTCAACCAAAGAGAACTGTACCTGTGAGTATGTAATGCCCGTATTGTTTGTTGCCTTCTTAAGTGTCAGTTTTGTTACCACGCCATAGGAGCGGAGACCTTTGGTAATGATTCTCTTTGCAAGGTAATCCGACAAAGGTTTCAACGATGTGGGCGGTACTGTGAGAACGATGGGATACAACTCTCCGCTTCTCAAGATGTAAAGTCTGTGTGCATTCTTACAAGCCTTGCTCTGGCCATCTTCACCGCTTCCGAATCTGTTATACGGACATTTTGCACACTCACCGCCGGGAGTTCCGATTCCTGTCTTGCTGTCGGTTGAATAACAGTTGGGTGCAACATTCTGACCGTTATACTTTTCTGTCCAGTAGCTGTTTAGGGGATAGTGGTCTACAATGACACCCACAATTTCTTTCACACTGTCTGGGGATTCGGGGTCTTCACCGGGAACTTCAAAGGCAAGTCCTCCGCCTGCAGGAATCTTCACCTTATCAAGGCTGAGTGTAAGACCTTCAAGTTCTTCTCCGATACCCGACATAACATTTTCGTTTACTGTTGGAATTACATATCCGTTTGTTGTTGTTAATTCATTACTCATAATTTTTTATACCTCCGTATATTTGTTATTTTGTTTTTCTGAGTGCCACCGTGACCTTATCAAAGACATTTACCTTGCCTTCAAGCCAATCGGGGAGTACATCATCATTCTCCGACATCTGTTCCTTAACAAATGCCGACAGAGAATTTGCATTAACCGTTTCTGTGATAAGCGAGCCATAACCTTCATTACGAAGGGCATCAAACAGCTCGTCCTTATGTTCCTTATCTGCAGATGCATAAGTCTTTGTTGTGAGATAAAAGAGCGTTCCTGCTCTCTGAAAACTCTGTGTTTCTGTCTGTGCCATAAGCTGTGACAGGTCATATTCCGCCTGTTCAATCTCCGCATTGTTTGCTTTTGTTTCATCGGCAAGCTCGGTCTTCCGTTCCCGGAGTTCCTTGTGCCTGTCCGCAAGTTCAAACATATCCGTCATTTAATAATATTCCTCCAATCGTCTACAATTTTTGTTGCAATATTTTCTTTGTCTTTCAGAGCATGAAGCACTGTTTCATCGATAGTGTCCTTCACCACAAGGTGTATGTATTGACAGGTATTCCGCTGTCCGATACGATGTATTCTGGCTCTCGCCTGGGAGTAGTCCGCATAGTTATATGACAGACTGTAAAATACCATTGTACTTGCGGCTGTGAGTGTCAGTCCCATGCTCACCGTCTGAAGCTGACCTACAAACACCATACATTCGGGATTCTCCTGAAACTCCGTTACTTCCGTTGCTCTATCCTTCACCTCACCACATACCTTTGCATACTGTATTTTCTTTGATTCAAGCATCCTGCAGATTTCTTCAATCTCCGGTATAAACCGTGCGATGATAACCAGTTTCTTGTTCTCTGAAATTGAAGTATCAACGATATCTTCCAGAGCATCAAGCTTTGCCGTTGATACTTTTTCGTAACGTTCAACATCTTCATCGGGACGAAGAAATCCACCGGTTATCTGCTGAAGTCTGAGTAGTCTTGTGAGGATGTTGGTTGCAGTGACCTCACCTTTTTCAAGCTCGGTATAGCTGTCCCTTACAAACTTCTTATACAGCTTCTGTGCCTTATCCTCAAATCTTATATTGAGGATAATATCCGTGGTTTCGGGAAGGTCTAAGGCTTCTTCCTTTGTCACACGGAATGCAATGGAATGTGCCTTCTTCACAAGCTCTGCAAGGTTTCTCCAGCCGATTGGCTGATTGAAGTTACCAAGCACTGCATATTGATTCTTGAATGCATAGAAGCTCTTTCCGAAAATATTCTCATCTAGCACCTTATACTGTGAGAAAAAGTCCAGGGGATTGTTCTGAATAGGTGTTCCTGTGAGAATCAGCCTGTATTTACAAACCTTGGCAATCTTGTGTGCAGACTTACTCATTTTCGCTGTTGGGTTCTTGATTTTACTGCTTTCATCGCAGATTATGAAGTCAGGATTCCAGTCAAGTAGTTCCTTTTCGATGAGTGCAATGCTGTCATAGTTCACAACCGCTACTTCAAGACCTTTATGGGGTATTGCTTTAAGGGCTGTGACCTTCTTTTCCGATGAGCCTTGAAGCACCGAAAGCGAATACGAAAAGTCCGCAAACTTCTGAAATTCTTCGTCCCACACCGACACTATGGACTTTGGTGCAAGAATCAGAAGTCTCTTGATTTTTCCGGTTAAGTATGCTCGCCCTGCAACAGCGATTGATGTGATTGTCTTGCCTGTTCCCATTTCCATAAGAAGTGCAAAACCGGGGGATTTCTCCTCACTTCCGATAATACCCATACTTCTTGCCGCAAGGTTATATCCTTTGAGCTGATGCTCATATGGTGTAACCTTAAGCGGTGCCGGAATCATCAGCTCTTGATTATCAACGCTCGAGGTTTGAAATTGAGCTTTCATTTCCCGTAAGTCTGCCGAAAACTCACATCCAAGCAAATCCAAAGTTTCAAAGTTCTCTGCATTCATTGGAACACTCCACGCCTTTTCTTCAAGGTGCCACAAGCGTCCGTACATTTCCTTGATGCTTTCTTTGTGTCTGAACGAATCAAAGATAAACACACGGTTATCCTTTAGTTGTGCATACAATCAGTTCCCTCCTTTCCTTTTAAATCGTGAAAGGAGCTATGCTCTTGCATAGGATTCTTTGTAAACTTGGTAATGATACCGCAGAGAATTCTCTTGCCATCGTTGTCCACTTTCTGTATCAAGTCATACAGAAAGTTCTCTTCAGAATCGGTAAGATAGTTTTTGTAGCTTCTGTATTCCGGCAATATGTATATCCCTCCACCATTCCCGCGTTTTGTATAAATCGGAGCAATGCAACTAATAAATTCTATATCCCGAACTATAGTGTTTTTTGATACCTGAAATTCTTCTTTTAACGCTCGAATTGTCACTTGTTTTTGCAACATCAAAAGATTAAGAATTTTTATTCTTCGTTCTGCTACACATAACTTATCCATCACATTGCCCTCCTTTCGAGAGCAGTATAAAACTCAAAGTACCCATATTTTTGGTACTTTGAAAAAATATTTTTAAAAATTTTTAACTTTTTTTCTTTCATCCTTTTTCCTCCGTATTTTTGAATTTTAAAAACACGGATTCATGGATATCTGATAGGTGGATTGTTCCAAAATTTTGATATAAAATACCAAGAAAACAAAAGGGATTTGAAAATATGAGATTTTTCGCAATTTAGACTAAAAAAATTTTGACACTTAAATTTTAGTTTTGAATAAAAAAAGAAAAGCATAGCAATTCGTGTCATAAAAACACAAATTACTATGCATTTTGATATTTTTTCGTATGTATCGTCAAACTTCGCATTCGAGGGTGTACTATCCCGTTTATTAGTTAAGCTTTTTTTGATAAACTCGGCCTATTTTTATTCTTTTTTCGTTTCTTCACTTGCATATTAATCCACCACTTTAAAAGTTCGTTTATATGGAAGGGAAGCAGCCTCCGGAGCGTTTGTGGAAGCTGCTTGATGCCGCACTTTGCCGATAGTGCGGCAAGGTAATGATTTTTGTTATGTCTTTGCCCTGATGTCCTTTATTTATATTATCCACATTCTTCCCAAGGTGGGTATGCTCTTTAGGAACCTGTGAAGAGATTTGTGCAAATATAAGTTCATTTTTCTTTGCTCATTTCAATTACTTATTAATCGATTCAAGAACCCTCTTCACAATTGCATCAACATCTTCACTTGAAGCACCTGTATACTTTGCATATTCAGGGCTTTTAGGCATCGAGAAGAAGCCTATGGATTTGCTTGCATCCTCTTTCATTGCCGCTGTTGCCGCAAGCTCAATATCGTGATACAGCATATCTTTTTTCAATGCATCAACTGCGTTTCCTCCCGCCTTTGCCATATATGTATAGCAATTGATTTTTCTGATTCCAAGCTCGATTGATTTCATATAGTCAGCAGGATTAACACCGCTTCCGCCGTGCATAACAAGGGGAATTGAAACCATCTGTCCAATCTTCTTCAGGCGTTCAAAATCAAGCTTGGGAGCTTTTGTATAAAGTCCGTGAGCTGTTCCGAATGCACAGGCAAGGGCATCAATGCCCGTCTTTTCAGCAAAATCCTTTGCATCATCAGGATTGGTATATATGCTTTCACCACCTTCTCCGCCGCCTTCTCTTGCACCCATTGAGCCGATTTCAGCTTCAACAGACGCACCGTGTTTCTTTGCCATTTCAACAACTATTGAAGTATTGGCATAGTTCAAATCCTTTTCAAGCTCCGAGCCGTCGTACATAACCGAAGTAAAGCCCAGGTCAAGAGCACGTTTAACATATGACATATCTGTTCCGTGGTCAAGATGTACGCACACCGGCACAGATGCCTTGTCCGCCATAAGCAGCATTATGGGTGCGATTTCCTCCATTTTCACCACACCCATCTCATCGTGAATCTGGGCGTGCATAATGATAACCGGCATTTTCTGTTCCTCTGCCGCACCGATTACCGCTCTCATTGATGCAAGGTTCGGTGTATTAAATGAACCTATTGCACACTTTTTTGCTTCTGCAACCTTTAAGATTTCTTTAAGACTTACTAACATTTTATCACCTGTTTTCTATTTTTCAATTTCTGCAATAATGGTTCTTACTGCATTATAGATATTTTTATACGCATTGTAGTATTTTTTATATACCTCTGCCTCATCTTTATTCGGCACAAAGGTCTGTTTTTCCTTCACAAAAGCTTCTTTTGCATCATATAAGTCTTTATACACTCCAACAGCAACCCCCGTCATCATACAAGTTCCGCAGGTTCCTGCTTCCTTTGCAAGAAGTGCCGTCACGGGTCTGTTCAGAATATCAGCCTTAATCTGAAGCCATACATCGGAATATGCTCCGCCACCTGTTGCATAGAGTTTCTGAGGATTAATTCCAAAACTCTCAAGATGCTCAATATTGGTCATAATCTCATAAGTTACGCCTTCCATAAGAGCCTTATATATATCCTCATTGGTATGTTCGAGAGTGAGTCCAATCATTGCCGCCTTTGAGCCGTTGTCCATATAGGGGTTTGCCGCACCTGCAAAGTGAGGAAGAATCATTATTCCCGTGGGTTCATCCTTGACCATTGAATCCAGCTCGCCGTAGGACTTTTCTGCCGCAAAATTATCCCTGAACCATTTGAGGGTTGCACCACCCGTAAAGGAAAGGGCATAGCACACATAAGTTCCGTCAAAAACATAAGGCACAACCGAATAACCTTCGTCATACAATGTTTCACATTGGGGAATGCTGTCAAAAACGGGGGTAACACATTCAACAGTTCCCGTTCCGTCAACAGCCTGCCCCACTTCAAACACTCCTGCACCAACAGCCGCCGCAACCTGATCGTGTGCACCGTTGACAATCTTGATTGAATTACAAATTCCCAGTCTGTCCGCAATTTCCTTTTTGATTTCACCTGCAACATTAAAGGCAGGAACGGGCTTTGACAAAAGGTTCTTGTCTATGCCTGCCGCATCAAAAATTTCATCACTCCAGCATTTTTCACGGATGTCCAGAGCCATCGTTCTTGCCGCAAGGGAATAATCTATAACAGCATTTCCCGTCAGCTTGTACACAATGTAATCTTCCATAAGAAGAACACGCTTTGCCTTTGCAAAAACTTCGGGCCGGTTTTTCTTTATCCACATTATCTTTGGAAGGCTGTACATCTGGTGGGGTTTCACACCCGAAATATATGTAAGCCGTTTTTCGCCCAATGCATCACATAATTCTGCACATTCTTCACCGCCTCTTGGGTCGGTATACAGCATTGAAGGAAGCAAAACTTCATCATTTTCGTCAAGAATCGTAAAAGTCTCGCCAAAGGTGGTGACACCCATCGCCTCAAACTCATATTTTTGCGCAACGTCTTTCAGCACTTCGCAAACCGCTTCAAAAATCTTTGCTGCGTCAATCTCGTGCTCTCCGCTTGTTCTGCTCACTTCATATTCTTTATAGGAATTATATACAAAACTGCCTTTGTCATCATAAACCGACAACTTGCAGCCCGTTGTTCCCACATCAAGTCCGCCCAAAAACATAAATATAACCCAGCCTTTCTATATTTGAAGTTTCAAAATCAAACTGCAAAAACAAAATCTTACTAATTTTCCAGAATATCCGTTTTCTGAAACTCGTTTCCATTCACCTGCAATGTGAATATTTCATATGGCTTCACTCTGAAATCATATGTATGTTCATTCAGGAATATTTTAACATCCTTTTCTTCTCCTCTGCACTCAACGCCACGCACAATCAAAGAATCATTGTCCTCGGCTTTTTTGAGAACTGTCACAGCTACATTTTCCGAAGAAACGTTCATATAGCTGTTTTCCGCATTCAATTCACCATCGTGATTTGCCTCACAAAGCACAATTGGCGGATTGTTGAACTGCATAGCCTTTTGCACCATATCCTTCGGAACTTCAAAATACACACGAACACAGCCCTCGGTTATGCCCTGTTCCATAATGTCATAGTCGATGTCCAAATCCAGCTCGCCCAGACGAAGGTCGCCATATATGGGACTTCTCAGTACAGTAAATCCAAGCTTATTTTCAACAAGATTATATGCAAATATACGATTCATACAAAAAGCAATACTGTCGGTTGTCAACCATTCACCAACAGGAACATCCGCATCGGTTGAGAAACGATCCGAACAACCATAAGGCACAGCTGCAGTATGTCGTTCCTCTTCAATTTCACTAAGCAGTTTGAAGGCAAGATGTTTTTCATTCCAGTTGACCCTGTATCGAACATCTGCATAATTTTCTTTTCCGTATAAGCTGTAATACATTTCAATTTTCGAAGAACGAAAAGCGAATGTCGCTTTGATAGTTGTGCGTAATGCCCCGCTTTCAGTAATCTGAATATTTTCAAGTTCGGGCATCTCACATTGTTCTCCGTAGCTTTCAATATTGAACGCCCAGGTATCGCCATCATCAACAAAACAAGCAGGTGTCAGGATATTCCTGCAAATCTCCTTATTCTCAACTTTGTCAAAAACAGAATCAATTCCACCATTTTTCGAAAGAACAATTCTGTATCTTTCAGTTTCATATGTATATTTATCTTCAGGAATGTTTGCCTCAATTTCCTTTTGGGTCTGAACAACCTTGAATGCCTTGTATCCCACAGACGGAATCTTTGCCTTGAAAAGGAATCTCGACCTGAATCTCGGAATCACGGAACGCTCCCTGATAATCTGACATTCGTATCTTTTCCCTTCAGAATCTTCAAGCTCAATTTCCTTATCATACCACGGAAATTCGTGTGCCCACTGAACTTCCGCCTCAATATAGCCATCATATTCAGCTCCGTTCAGATTCCAGACAACAACATTCCACGCATTGTCAGGATTCTTGCCAGGCATATTTATATTGTTGGTAACTTTCAGAAGACTGAAGTGAGTTATCTCGTTTGCGGTCATAATTGCCCGTCCGTACATATTTTCGGCGTCAAAATATGCCGCCTTAATGGAAGCACCGCCCAAAATATCGTGAAATTGATTGAACAAAATATCCTGCCAGCAGTTTTTCAGTTTTTCACCTTCAACATTCCCTGCAATGACTGCCGCTTTTTCAGCGTTCAATGCAGAATATTCAGCAATTCGGTTCATCGCCTTTATTCCTGAATTATTGGCATAAACACCAAAATCACCTGTTATTAATTCCTGTGTTACCGTATAGTCCGTTGTTCTGTCCTCAAAGAAACCTTTTACGGTTGAAAAAACAGCATTTTCGTTCTGATATATTTCTTCAATGGACTTGATTGTGGGTGCACCACCGTGGTCAGTTACGCCATAAACCTGCATGCTGTCATAAGGGCAATCTCGCATTTCACGGATTGCAACATCGGTGTCGGGTTTATATGGTGCATCATCACGATATGCCAATATTTCGGTTCCGTCCTTGGATTTCCAGTTAAAAAGAGGCTCTTCAAGCTGTATGTGCCTGCCTTCAGGTCTGCAAAGAGCATAATACTTAATTCGGCTCTTTGCAAGTATCTGGGGAAGTGTTGGCGGATGACCAAAGCTGTCGATATTGAAAACAGTTTCAGAATACATCCCGAAGTTTTCCATCAGATATTTCTGTCCGTAAAGTCCCTGACGTGCAAGCCCTTCACCCGATGGCGAATAGCAATCAGGCTGAACCCACCATCCTTCAGCAAGCTCCCATCTTCCTTCCCTGACACGCTGTCTGATTTCCTCAAACATCTGCGGTGAAGTCTTTTTTATCCATTCAAACACAGGCGGGGTTGCAAAGGAATATTTGAAATCGGGATATTCCTTCATCCGTTCCAGAGCCGACCTGAACGTTGCCGTGATTGAAGACATTGCCTCATCCCATTTCCACAACCATACAGGGTCAAAATGGGTGTTGCCTATCATATATACTTTTTTCATAAGAGTTCAACCTTTTCTTTAAGTATTCCAGCCATAATATCATAGCATTCTGCATTTGGATGTATTCCGTCGGGAGTAAACCTTTCAGGAAGCAGGTCATTTTCCGCAACGGCGCTGTAATAATCAATATATTCAGCGTTATATTCCCCACACAGAGATTTCAGAATTTCATTGATTTTCAAAATATATGAGGTGAAATGCTTTCTGTCAAAAGGTTCGCACAGTGACTGCGGTAGAACAGAACACACATACACCTTTATATTCTTTTCCCCACACTTGGAAAGCATCTCTCTGAAATTCGCTTCTATTCGTGCAACAATTTCATCCGCATCCGCTCCGGGAATCTTGTTCCACAAATCGGGAGCAGTCAGGAGCAAATCATTTATTCCAAGAAGGATAATCACCGATTCAGGTTCGAGCTGAATCACATCCGCATCAAATCTCTTTGCCGCATAAACAGTTGTATCGCCATTTATACCACGATTTATCTTCACACAGTCAGGATTGAAATAAAGATCCGTTTCCCACATCTGTGTTATGGAATCCCCGAAGAAAACTACATCTGCTTTTTTCCCCAGATGAAGATACTGCTGATTTTTGGCATCAAATTCAACACGTCTTACATCTGCCGCAACATTCACACCAAAACAGCCCGGTTTTATCTGTTCCTTCATATTCGAATCCTCCATTTCTATTTTGCATCAGGATATTCATTGCCCAAAAGATAAAGAGGCGCTTCATCCTCTTCAATTTCGGGGAATCTTCCCGTGGGCTCATAAAATCTGTTGTCAACTCTGTCATCATTCACCTTTGAAACTTCGCCCAGAAGAGTTTTTCCGCCTTCTGCCCAGAACGTATGATACATTCCTGTCTGAATAGAAATACTCTCGCCCGGCTTAATCCGCACAGTATCTCCTGCCTTTACAACAAAGTGACGTCCGTCCATATAAATATCCACATCAGTATCCGCAAACTGTTCATCTTCGGTGGAATTATACACTTTGACCATCAGATCACCACCGCCACGGTTGATAATATCTTCCATTTTGCTCCAATGAAAATGATAAGGGGTAACCTGACCTTCCTCAACAATCAGAAGCTTTTCAGCATAAGGTTTTATGTATTTTTTGTCGTTGAAATTACCGTTACGCAGGGTAAACATCAGAAGTCCCACCTTGAAGAAGTCTCCCGAACCAAAATCGGTTATATCCCAACCAAGCATATTGTCCCTTATTTCGTCATAATCATGACCCTTTTCTGCCCATTCTTCAGGGCTCCAGAAAGCAAATGGAGGCAACTTAAACTTCATCTCTTCAACAAATTCCACTGCATCCTTCATTATCTTATTAAGTTCAGATCTTTTCATAATTCCAATCCTCCGCAATAATTTTTTTATTTATCATCAAAATTTCTGTCTATTCTTTCTCACCGCTGTTTTGTCGTTTGGATTAAATGCCATATTGGAATTTTCAGCGGCTTTTTTAACATTGGCATCCATCAATCCTAGGAGCTGATTTCTGTCAATATGATTTTCGGGTTCAAAGTCTTCCCCCGAAGCATAATCGAGAAGCTGTTCCCTGAACCAGCAAGCCGCAGGATCACCTTCATCAAACTTCATACTGTAATACATCTTCTGTACCACTCGCCGTCCCAGGCTACTTCATTTACAAGTTTTTTCTATGTCCGTCCCCAGATGTTTTAACACCATCAAATATTTATCCGGTTCTTTTTTCCTTTTCCTATTTCAGGACAAGAAAAAACATTTGTAAAATACTTTTATCTTGCAATGTTCAATAGCAATTCTTAACAAGTTTATATCTGTTGTAGATGCTATACACATCTTTATACTTTTGCATCAATGATACATATTTTTTTCCAATTCAGCGCACAGATAATGATATATCGGCAAATGCAATTCCTGAATTTTAAAAGTTTCCGTTTCAGGAGTTTTAAGAGTAACATCACACATATCAAGTTTACAAGGATTTTTACCTGTTAGTGCCATTGTTTTAAGTCCTTTTGCCTTTGCGATTTTTACTGCATTTACCACATTTTTTGAGTTTCCAGAAGTTGAAAGTCCTATCAGCAAATCTCCTTTATTACCATAGCCATACACAAGCTGTGCATACACCATATCTGCATCCACATCATTAGCAAAAACTGATAATACTGCCGCAAGATTTGATAAGCTAATTGCAGATATTCCTTCTTGTAAATTATTCATTAAATAATCTGCTTCTTCGGGATATTCACTCTTTAATACTTCTGCAAATTCTTTTTTTATTTCCCGTTTTGACAAAAAGCCTTTCATAAGCTCTCCTACTATATGATCACAATCCGCACAGCTTCCGCCGTTTCCACAAAGCAAAATTTTGCCCCCGTTTTTCACCGTTTCAAGCATTAGCTTTGATGCGTCTTCAAGACTTTGTTTTATCATCTCAAGTTTAGGATACCTTTCTATTAATTCGTTTAACATACTATAACCCCTTTTCTTCTGCCAGACTTGCCGCAACCGCAAGGGCAGCAAAATCGCCTAAATTTTCTCCCAGCTCTGCCGGAACTATTTTGCACACATTCCTCGAATAGCTTAACGCTTCTTTTTCTATCACCTCCGTAACAGTTGGTTCCAAAAGCTCTTTTGCACGTCCGTAAATACTACCGATAACAAACATTTCAGGATTCAGAATATCAATCAGCATTGAAATTCCCATTCCTAAATATTCTGCACATATTCTGTAGACTTCTTTTGAAAGCTTATCGCCGTTATATGCACATTCCGCAATTTTCTTTGCAGTTACATTGTCAAGGTCAGCATAATCTTTACAATACGCAACGACACTCCCTGCTTGTAATGCCTCAATAGCTTTGTATCTGCCAATCTGTGCAATACCGCCGCCACTGCAAAAGCCTTCAAAAGAGCCTACCTTTCCATAACCCACCGGTCCGTATTTTTTAAGGCGTATATGCCCAACTTCGCCTGCCATATCATTTGTACCGCTGTATAGCTTACCATCAAGAATAAGGCCTGCGCCAAGACCGGTGCCAAAAGTGAAAAATACCATGTTTTTCGTGCCTTTGCCTGCACCAAACTTATATTCGGCGAGAGCACAGGCGTTTGCATCGTTCTGGATTGCAGTCGGTATACCAAATTTATCCTCCAACATTTTAACAATCGGTATATTATCCCATCCTGGAAGATTTGGAGGCGACATTATAACACCCCGTTTTGAGTCAAGCGGACCACCGCAACTTATCCCCATAGCCTTTGCTTTTCCCATTTTCTCCACTGCAGAAAAAATATTATTCAAGGTTTCATCAACAGTTGTAGTATCAAACCTTATTTTTTCTTTGATATTTCCTTCACGGTCTCCGTATGTGACTGCACATTTTGTTCCACCTATGTCTATTCCTATGTACATATTTTTTCACCTCATAAACATTTCAGGAATTGTCCTAATCTTTCAGCTATCAATTCATTACCTCTATCATTGGGATGAACCCCGTCCGGCATATACATATTTTTCATGACAGGCAAATCAGGCTGTATGCCTGATATTTTATATAGGTCACATACAGGTAGTGAATAAAACTCAGCAACTTCCCTGATAATATCCACATATACCGACAAAGGTGCAACATCTTTTTCTTTTTCCCCTTCACCCCGCAGTGAGTTTTCATTTTCTCTATGTAAAGGTGTTACTATTACTATTAAGCTTTCAGGATATTTATTTATTAATTTGCAATAAAGCTCGTGACAAGCACCGTAAAATGTGTCTGAATTTCGGTCTGCTTTATCTCCTAACGAAGCATCACCATGTCCGAAATCATTCGTTCCGCCAAATACTATGATTATATCAGCTTTTTCTTCCATTCCATCTACACGAGACAAAAAATTTTGATCGTATTTTATATCTTCACTCGGTTTAATTTGATTCGCATAACGAGTCCCGCCTATGCCATATCCAATCACTTTTTTTAGTCCATATTTCCTTTTTAAAATGTTCCAATAAACATTATCGATATTGGATACACCCGCCCCTTCTGTGATACTGTCTCCTAAAAAAAGTGCTGTTTTATTTTCCAATATCATTTAGCCTTGCTCCTTTACAATTGCTTTTCTCAACATTCAAATCACCATTCTATTACTCTGTCATCACCGCAACCAAAACGATATATGTATATCTTCCTTAATTTTTCCTTAACTACAACTATATCAAAGCAATCCTGATTTACAGTGTTCATATCACGGTTATCCGCAAATCTTAGATTATCACATTTGCCCTCTTTCACTATTTGCGGAAACTGTGAATTTATTACCGCAAGGTTTATATCAGCATACCTTATTTCACAGTCATATCCATATCCTCCGCCAAACCAGCAAGCAATATTTACCCCTCTTCGTTGCGCGCCTTGAATAATGGCGTAAATCGGATCAGTTGAAAAACCATTATAACTATATGGCCCTTCACCAACTTCAAAACATGAGGATGGTATTTTATGTGAAAACAGTATCACAGTTTTTCCTTCACATTTATCCAATGCTTCATTTAGAAGCCAATTAGCCTGTTTAGCATTTATATCTGTATATTTTCTGTAATACCCTATACATGAATCTAACTGATAATGATATGAACACAAAAATATCAGCCTGATATTTTTGTCCGGAAAATCAACATAATAGTACGGTTGTCCATCTATTCTTGAAACATTTGAATATATATCAATAAAATTAGTATTTTCATACCAGAACTCATCTGTATTAATACTCAATGCAAGCTGGCCAAGAAATCGTTCATCTCTCCAGCCGTCTTTATCTCCCTGCGATACAAAAAGTTTATTTTTCCCTATACATTCTTTATATCTCTTAAGCTCACTCTTTAGCAGATAACCGGATATTTTTCGAGGAACTGTTCCGTCAATAATATTTCCTAAATGAACAACAAAGTCAAACTCAACTGCTCTATCAATTGCATTTATATGTTCACAGGTATCCTTTGAACAATCCGATAAATTAGTATCAGAAAACATAGCGAAACACAACTCATCCTCCTCAAGTGTAAGCTTTATGTCATTTATTGTTTTATTTATTTCTTCATCAAAACAAGTCATGATAAACTCCTCCGTTAATAATCAATTTCCCTGTCAATGCCAGCACCAAATCTGAAAATTCTGATTTTTCTGTTTCTTTTATCTAAAGAAACACAATCCCATAAATCTTCTGATTCTGTATTCAAAGTTCTTTCGGGAAAGTAACCACCTTCCGGCATATTGAAAAGTTGCGGAACATACGCCGTTTCAGATGCAACCAAAATAAAGTTTATTCCTTTTATTTTCGTTATATAATCTCCGTGAAAATGTCCTATGAACCACGCTGCAGTTTTAAAACCATATTCTTCTTCTCTTTGTTTTAAAATTTCAATAACTCTATTTCCATTTTTCTTTGAGTTACCAACATAATAGTTTTCAGAAAATGTTGAAAAGGGTACATCATGAGAGCATATTATAACCGTCCATCCCTCACCAAGCTTTAATGCCTTTTCTTCAAACCACTTAATTTGCAAATCATCAATTCCAGGTACTTGGCAATAAGGCTCATTACCATCTCCGCCTTTATAATAAAACGAGCTTAAAACTATTAATCTGACTTTTTCATTTTTAAAATCAACAAAGTAATATGGCTTTTGGGCATCTCTTGATACACCACGGCGGTTATCAACAAAATCAGTTGCTTCATACCAGTCCTCATCATATATAACGTGCTGCATTCCTGACATATCCTTGTAACCATCATGATTTCCCCGAACAGGATAAAAGTTTTTCTGAATGCAGTTTGAAAATTCTTGCATTTGATTTATTAAAATTTCTCTTGTATAGCTTTTAGTAATAGTCCCTGTTAAAAAATCGCCCAGATGCACCAAAAACTCAAAACCTGCATTGTTGTCAACAGCTTTGATATTTGAATACGTATCCTCCTGAGAGTTGTCTAAATGCGTGTCCGCAACAACAGCAAAGTTAAAACACTTCTCATATTTATTGATTTTTCACTAACCTCTATAACCATATTTCTGTAACAAGCCTTTACCGCCATATTGCGTTTCCTCCAAACCTAAAGACAAAACTATCCTACTCCCTATACTCATCAGCATATGTACCTATTTTTTCAAATGGGATATTTTCAAAACCACTTATTGCTTTAAAAGCTCCTGAATTTTCAATTAAACGTAAATCATCCGTCGATTCATCAACAAATATCTCACCATATACTAATTTATGAAAATATGTGTAATCAACATTCTTCTTTACATTACCATATTCTGCGTGTTCACTTGAAATTGAAACTGCTTTATGATTATATATAAGATTATTTGAAATATCATTTCCTGTAGGGTATGCCTGCATATTGTCAAAATAATTGTTCTCCATCCAGGGATAATCCTTTTGCCATGCTTCATTATTCCACCAAGCTTTAGCTTCTTCAGCATTTGGCGCTACCGAACCAGACATCCAGCCCAGACCTCTCGAATCCGCATTAATTGCTAAATCGTTGTATGTTTCACTTCCTACTTGTTCCAATCCGTTCATAATAATATTATTTTTAAACGTTATATTCTTTCCGCCGCCTATCAAAGCGCCGGTATGAACACGATTAATAATATTTCCGAAGGCTGTCACGCCACTATCCATATCATCAAGATAGATACCAACAACAGAGCTATGCTTCCTTGATATATTCTGGTTTATATCGTGAATGTAATTGTACCTTATTATATTACCCTGATCAGTAAACCTCTGTCCTGCATATATCGCACCTACATCTCCGGTTTGAGTCACCGCATTATGAATATCATTGTATTCAATAATATTATTATTTCCAATAAACATAATGGCAACATTGGGGACATCATATATTTCGTTATTTGAAATTTTTGTCCCTACAGCGTCTTCAATATATGCCGCCACAGCTACCGAACTAAACATAAATTGTCTGCCCACATTGCTTATCGTACAGTTATCAACGTAATTTTCATCGGGAATAAGCTTTTTTCGATATTCCTCATTGCCTTTTATGTAAATACCATTTGAACCTGTATTTTTTATATCACAAGACTGAACACCGCTTTTTACAGCTTTGACAAAAGAAACACCGGAAGTAAGGAAATTTTTTATTTCACAGCCTGAAATTTCACAGCTATCCGTCATATACATATTAACGGCATTTTTTCGTCCTCCACTGAAGTTTATATTTTCAACTCTCAAATGTTCGGTGTTATTAAGTTCCATCATATCAGATTCAAGAACTGCAAATTCAACAACGGTATCAGATGTCAGCTCTGTCGGAGGATATACATATAACATATCTGTGGTTTTATCAATAAACCATTCGCCCGGACTGTCAAGTTCCTCAAGAATATTTTCTATATAAAAACAGTTACTTGAATAAGCACCGCCAACCTCTTTTGACGGAGATGTTTTTGTTTTTATTATTCCTGTCGCAACGTCCACACTATCAAGCTTCAAATAATCAATTCCCCAGTCTGCCCACCACGAGCCTACCAAAACAGCATCTTCCGCATTGCTCCATTTTTCAAAATTAACTGAACCATCTTTTATTGTAAAAGATGTTCCATCGTCATTTGCATCAGGTGCCACCCCATAATGAGGAGTACCATATGTTTTGTATTCATCAACATATGCCCAACCATTTTCATTCGGCCAACGTGAGCGGGTAAGAGGCTCTCCGTCCCATATTAGTTCAGGAGATTTGGTACGAGGTTTATAATACATATATCCGTCGTACACCTCACCAAGCCCCGATAATCCTTGCTCCGCAAGATTAATCTCTAATACATTATTTACAGCATCCTCCGGAATACGATTGCGAATACTTTCGCTTGTAACAGCATTAGCCTTTGACATATCAACCTTTTGGGTTCCCGAAAAAACAACCTCTCCGTCATAGGAAGAATATGTTATCGGATTCCCTAAAACACCTGAATCATCCTTTGTAAACACAAGTCCATCTGTCAACTGGTATTCGCTACCTTTTATAAAAACCTTCATTCCATAACGTCCGTTTCTTGGAATAGTTCTTATATATTCCTGTGCTTGTTCTATGGTAGAAAAAGTATTTTCAGATGCTGCAGCCGCAACATTCGGGTCTACATAAACCTCTCTGGGTATCACCTCAAGTTCGTCCAATATCCCAATATTGGAAATACTTTCTTTTTCCGTTTCATCAAGCTGTGAGGCTAAAATTTTCAACTGTTCCAGAAGATGTCCGTCTTTTTGTATCAGCTCCGCATTTTTCAGCTGTTCCTCTATATAACGAACCTTTTCATTGTTATTCCATTTTTCGCCCGTTACAGCAATAATTGCACAGGAATACCGCACAGAGGAGAACTCTATTTCTTTGATTATCTTATCCGCATCTGTGACAAAGCTGTATTCAAAAATACTAAATCGGCTAAAAGATGAAAATTTTTCAGAATCATACCATGCCACATAACTCTCAGGTCTGCACACAAAATTTTCAGCAGTTGAATTTGCACCTTCATAACCACTGAGCAATGCAATATTGTCACAATAGCTTTCCGTTCCATCGATATATTTTATTGTAACATCAAGGTCATCGCTTGCATTTTGTGTTGCTGCAAGAAAATACACCTTATTCAACGCTTTATTTATCGGTACATTTATCGGGCTTTCTCCTCTGACAATAACCGCCTCTTTATCATCGGGACCGCTTGCCATTTCAGGCACATGGTATGGAACACCGTTCTTTGTTATGATTCCGTTTTCACTCATACTGTCAAGCGAGCTCTTTTTTATTGCAAATCTTGAAGAAAGAGCATCGCTGAATGTTATGAAATCAAATTCAGAATATAAACCGCCAATAACGCCTCCATCCCAAGCCATATCACTGCTGTCATCAAGATAAATGCGACCGTTTGCCGCAGTTTCAATGCCAACAGGAGAAAATTCTGCATAATCCAGCTTTACAGAAGCAGCGTACGGAGCATATGTCTTTTTATTAAAAAGCATAAGCTTAAATTCTGAAAATTCTTCATCGGGAGTTTTAACTAGATGTATTTGCGTGTCACTTTCTGAAAAATCACATGGATATTCTTTAATATAAGTTAATTTTCCATTTTTATATGCCGCCGCATATAACGCAAGCTCATCTTCAGATGAAACCATACTTGCTTTTATCCTGACGGTCAACTGCTCATCTTTAGAAACATAGTAAATACTGTTTCCATTTAAATCTGTGCAATCGATAATAACGAGGTTTTCTATACCCGCCATATCAAAGCGGTTAATGCCAACTTTTTCAAGTCCTGCAATCATCTCATTTAAGCTGCTATAATTTTTCTCTATTGTATCTTCTCCACCGGCAAGCAAGCTTTCCGCATATTCCTTTGTCTTATTAATATACATATTACCTGTAAGACCCATAATTGCAGTTGCATTATCTGTTGCGGTAATTGTTATATTTTGGAGTACCTTTTCAGAATTCGTTGTTATTGTATACATATAATAATTTGCCGCAGCTGTATACGCTGTACCGCTCGCTCCAAAATTTTTATCCCATGTACACATTTCAATTCTTGTTCCATTTGGCACTTGTGTTGCCGACCGAAGATTGTCATATTCTGTTTGTGTATAATAGTAATATATCTCCTGCTCTTTTGTTTCTTCGCTTCCGTTATAGCCAAGCCTGATTGATACCTTTGGGGTTCCGCTTGTATTTACGCCACTGAACGCAAGTACATACAGTTCTTTATAATAACCATCAGGAACATTTATTGTTGCTACATCTGTTCCGCCTGCCTTTACAATTACTGTTTCCTTTTCGGTAAAATCTGTAGATACCGCTCTTTTGACAGGGATTTCAAAGTCGATACCTGTGCCGTTTACAGAACCCTGTCCAATCCAATCTCTGTTGGCCGTCTGTATCCCCTCCAAATTCACCGTATTTAATTCACCTGCAAGTCCACCGGATGTTACAAAGTCAACATTCTTGTCAACCGATGAAACATTAAGTGCCAGGCCTTCTGCTGTACCATCCATAAAAATCACACCGTTTGCCTGTGATTTTAAATCTACCTTTATAAAGCCAAGTCCCGCTTCGGTTTCTGCAAACACCGACGGCATAACGGTGCAAATCATCACAACACTTAAAACTAACGATACTAATTTTTTTACCTTTTTTTTCATCTTGCTTTCCTTTCTATTCAGATAAAGCCTTTTAAATCTTTACACTTTCTGTAGCAATAGCAACAGCGCCCAATATTCCTGCATCATTCTTTAAGCTTGATGCAAAAATTTCCATCGGGAACGAAATACAAGCCTTTAAGGGTTCAATGAGATATTCTTCTTCATTTGATATTCCGCCCCCAATGACAATAGCCTGAGGCTGAAAGAATCGATACAGACTGACCATACCAGCCCTGAGATAATCTATATACTGCTTTATCACTTCATCTGCTACAGAGCATCCGGCTTTTTTAGCTTCAAAAACAGTTTTCCCTGATACTTCATCATTGCACATTTCAGCAAGAATGCTATGTGGTTTTTTTACTGCCGCTTCTTCGGTTATACGGATAAGAGCGTTTACAGAAGCATACTGTTCAAAGCATCCTTTCTGTCCGCAACCACATTCCCGCCCGCCATAGGATATAACAAAGTGTCCAAACTCACCGGCACGTCCTCTACTTCCGAAGTATGGTTTTCCATTCAGTACAATTCCACCGCCAACACCAGTACCTAACGTTAGCATCAAAAAATTATCATACCTTTTCCCAATTCCGGCATACAGCTCTCCGCAGATAGCACAAGCCGCATCGTTTGCAATTTTAACGGGAACCTCTAACTCCTGCTGTATTATTTCAACAACCGGTGTGTTTTTGTATGGCAGATTTGCCGAACGGACAACGACTCCGCTTTTTGCATCAAGCGTCCCCGGAGTCCCTATCCCTATCCGCTCAAAATTAAATTTCTGTTTAATTTCCTTTGCCTTTTGGGCAATTGTCTGCACAAAATGTATATCACCATTATCTTTTTCTGCGGCAATAGAATATTTTTCAAGAATTTGATAATTCTTATCTATAACACCAAGCTTGATATTTGTTCCGCCAATATCTATTCCTAAAAACATACCGTTTCCCTCGTTCTTTTTTTATTAATACCCTTTGTAATATTCAATAAAATCACCTGTGCAAACTACGCTCGTCTTGCTCTCTTCAGCACTTGTTACAATTCTTACTGTATGAACATTTCTGTCACCCGGCAATTTTATCCCTTTACACTACCTACGGTTACTCCCTTAACAAAATACTTCTGGAAAAATGGGAACACCATCAAAGCAGGTCCCATAACAAGCACCGCCATAGCCATTCTGACGGTTTCTGCAGGAACATCAACAGAGCTGTCTACCGACATTCCGCTCATTTGCATCTGCTTTATAAGTTCAAGATTTTTGAGCAATCTTTGAAGCAAATACTGCAAGCTGTTCAACTTATCATCCGTGATATACAGCATAGGCGTATTCCAGTTGTTCCACTGCAGCAAAAACATAAACAATGCTACAGTGGCAATAACCGGCTTTGAAAGAGGAAGAATAATCCGGAAAAATACAGTGTATTCATTTCCCCCATCTATTTTCACCGCCTCACGCAGCTCGTTGGGTAATGCCTGCATAAATGTTCTTATCATAAATACATACCAGGGACTTATTAAGTACGGCAAAATGTATACCCAGATTGTATTACTTAATTTTAGATACTGCGTTATAAGTATGTAGCTTGGCACAAGACCGCCCGAAAACAGCATTGTAAAGAAAAGATAAAAGGAAAGCTGATTTCTTCCCCGAAATCCCTTTACTGAAAGGGGATATGCAATCATTGACATAAAAAACACGCTAAATACCATTGTTGCCACAGAAAATATAGTTGTTATCTTGTATGCCTGCAACAACTCCGAACTATTTTTTAAGGCATATTTATATGCAGACAAATCTACCATTTTCGGAATTACGCTGTAACCATTCAGGGCTATATACTCCTCGTTTGACAAAGATACGCCAATAATCAGAAGTAAGGGAAAAATGATAGCAGCACACAGCACCACAAACATAACATTGAGTATAATCTGAATAAATCTATTCTGTTTTTGCATTAGAACCCATCCTCCTAAAACAATGCCGCATCGGGCGAGAATTTTTTGCTTAACCAGTTTGTCAGCATAACAAGAACAAAGCCAACAACTGACTGAAGCAGACCTGCCGCAGATGACATACCCATATTTCCAAGCTCACGCATAGTTCTGAAAATATACGTGTCCATAACATCTGTTGTGGAATAAAGAGCTCCCACATCTCTCGGCACCTGATAAAACAGACCAAAATCTGCTCTGAAAATATTACCTATTTTCAGTATTGTGAGCATAACAATAAGCGAAGAAATACTTGGCAAGGTAATATGAATTGTCTGTTTAAGACGGCCGGCACCATCAATTGATGCAGCTTCGTATAATTCACTCGAAATGCCCATAAGCGCGGCATAATATATAACCGAATCCATTCCTACGTTTTTCCATACATTAACTATAGTAAGTATCACCGGCCATGCCTCCGGCTCTGCATACCAATCCACAGGCTTTACATTGAAAATTGACAAAATACGATTTATGAAACCATATTCATTACTCAGCAGAGCAAATACCATATAGCCTACGATTACCCATGACAAAAAATGAGGTGTAATCAATATCGTCTGATATGCTTTTACACAAATTCTGTTTGTAACATGATACAACAGAATCGCCAAAAGAACCGCCATAAATGTACCAAATACTATAAACAAAAAATTCATATAAAGAGTATTGAAGGTTATATTCAAAAAATCCTTAGATTCAAAAAAGAATTTAAAGTTATCAAACCCACACCATTTACTTCCAAAAATGCCATCGTTGTATTTGTAATTCTTGAACGCTATAATAATACCGCCCATTGGAAGATACGAAAAAACAAAAACCAATAACGCAGGGATTATACATAGCGATGCAAGTTGTGTCTGGTCGGTCTTTGATATATAATTATGTCCGGTATTTTTTTGAGAATTTCTCTTTTTGCTCACAAAACATTCCTCCTCGATGTACCATTTTAATTCTGCATATCATTATTAAACAAGATAAAATACTTTGGTTCCCCATAATCCTGAATGAGAAGCAATTTTGAACATGCTTTTCCGACATTAACATACGGCTTGATATCCGCAAGGGTTCCCACTCTGATGTCAATATCAGCATCGCCCCGATTTCCGTATGTTACAACGCTAAATCCTTTGTTTGCCGGAGGTATCACTGTCTCGGTCACGTATTTTTCATCGTCATAATCATTTTCATATGACCTACAGCTAAGATCCAAAGTTGTAAATACAACACCGCCGTAATCATCAACGCTGTAAACACTTGCCGTCATAGTACGCCCTATTTCCGTGAACAGACTGCCCGAACGCACATCTACCGCCCTGTTTGGAATAAACGGGATAGACCTGCTCTGATTTGCAGAATCATAATATCCTATTGTTCCAAGAATATTTCCTCTTCTTCCCGTTGAATCCATTATGTTGTCCATATCCGAACGATACAAAATCTGTGCACAACTAATTTCATCACCCATTATATTGCACAAAAGAATATCACCTTTCATTATCTCATGAGATACATAATCTGTTGTAGATATTGCAGAACCAAATAACTCCTTGCTCATTTTGTATTTCTTTTCCCCGGCAGAAACAAAATCATAAACACTCAATTCATAAAATTCATCCAGATTTTCATCAATTGTATATTCAATTTCCTTTACCATAGCATATCTGGCACCGTTCGATACCTTGTTGCTGAGTTGACCGCTGGATTCGTAATAAAGATATTCCGCATATCTTGAATTGGGATCAAAGTTATAGCCTTTCACAATTGACGTTTCAGGAGTTGCTTTTTTTATGCTCTGAAACTGGCTGTAAACATATTTTTCTTCATCATCATTCTCGTTGGGATAATATGCAAATGCAGGCACATCTGCACTGAACACTGCATCTCCCTGCAGCTGTGTTCGTCCTCCAGAATAATAATAATATTCATTTATACTTTCATAAAAGCAGCCCAGTCTTCCCTTTTCTCTTTTATATCCCGACAAAACCGGCATATACAATTCCTTGATAATATTATCGGAGTTTAATTTATATCCTATTACTCCTGTATAGCCCGCAAGACTTTCAGCAAGCCGATTACCTGATATAGTGAAATCATCACCATATTGGTCGCTGAATTTAATCTTTTTGTCTGTTTCAATAACCGTAATCAGCCCTTCGTTTGTAAGAATTCTCACAACTCCGTTATCGCTGAACGGACGTTCATTTTCCATACATCTTATCAGATAACCAATCTCAAGGTTATCCGCACCAACTTTCACATCTATGTACGCAACTTTTCCAAACGAATCAAGGAACAGCCTATAAGTTTTGCCTATCGTCAAATTCTTATATATCTCTCCGTCCTGAACACTTTTTGTCATTTTGTACTCAACACCGCCGAGCTGTACAATCTTGTTTCCGTCATGGGTATACATTTTCTCAACCACTCCGTCTATGGCTGAAACAGGCGGTATTTTTATTTTTATTACCTCATCATTTGCCGAAATATCAACTATAGTATAAACATATATATCCTTTAAATCCGTGCTCCTTCCGTATTGGTCATATATAGACACAGTACTTCCGATTGCACTTTTGTCTAATTTCAATGTATGGGTGTCATTTATTTTTCTTACCTTGTTGGATGCACTAATCACACCGTCATCTCTGTTGACTCCAACCAAATACCAGCTTATGTATCCGTCAATTATCAGCATCTCATCCTCACCGTTCATTGGTGGAATAAATGTAACCGTACCATTGTCAAAATCAAAAAAGCTTTCGTCATAGGATTTTTCAAATTTACCATTCAAAATAATTCCCGGCGTGCTTCCCAAGGTAATTTTTTTCTCCTTATCCCCGTCAAAATACGATATTTCTCTTCCGTTTAACTCTATAAAATCATCAATATCAAAAACCACTCTGTCTTCCAGCTCATCAGAATCAATCTTGATATATATAATTTTTTCGGTTGAATTTTTATTATCCTTCTTTGCATATGCCACAATATGGTGTCCGATAAAGTCAGCAACATCATACCCCTTCATCACGGAATACACCTTGTCATTTATAACTATACCGCCTATACCGACTTTACTCTCACCGTCGAAAGAAGTAATTCCGTTATCAGTAACCCTTCCCTCAATCCTGTTAACCTTCAGAATTTCTGTCATCATAGTTCTGCTCTCGTCGGACTGATATGTTATAGTCTCGCCGTAAGAAGCAACATAAACAACCGGAATATCCGCACAGTTATAGATAATCCTTGCCATTTCATTCCATTTAATCTCATGGGCATCCATATTGATTCCATCAAACAAATCAAGCTTGTTGGCGATATTGAGGTATCCGTTTGGATACCCTCCATTAAGCAGTGCAGTTGTTTTGTAACCAAGCATCTCCAAAAAGCACTTTGCCGCCTCAACAACCGTTACACCACGATTTGGTTCAAAAAAGTATTTGCCTGTTCCATTCATCAAGCCAAGCTCAACACAGGAAGCAATATAACCCTTCCATTCATTTGAATCTATATCTACAAAAGAAAACTCCGCTGCATCAGAAGGATTAATTCCGTTTAGCTGACAAAGAATAGCAGCAAATTCACCGCGGGAAACTACCGCATTTGCATCAAAAGTAGCGTAATCAACCTCCGGCATCAGCCCAAGCTCCCGTACAAATTCAAGCTCTTCACTGTATTTATCAATCTGTTCTGAAATTTCATTTGTTGCACGTGCCGGAAAACATCCAATCAACATAGCAAGCAAAAGACAAAAAGCAAGTATTTTTTTCATATTCCTTTTCACTCTCCTATTCATCAATTTCCTGGCTCTGTACAGCATTTGCATAGAGGTTTCCTGTGCCACTGCCTTTAAGAGTAATTATAACCTCAGCATTGTCGTCCAACACATCCGCTGTGTCAATTGTAATCCAGCCGCTTTCGCCTTCGGTAAAGTCAACCTCAGAAACCAAAGTTACCTCTTCTCCATCACTTGCTTTTGTGTAGTCATATGTAATAGAAAGCTGGGCCTTTTTATCACCATCAGCACTCACATACTTCCAGAATTTATAAGCCTTTTCACCTGAACCCGGCTTAAATTTCCAGGTTATACTTCCCTTGCCGTCATTCACCTTGACAGCATCTTCACCGTATCCCTTATATTCGGTGTTCTGCCATTCTCCGCTTACGGTACTGCTTGAAGTATCAGTGCCGTTCAAGCTGCAGGTGGGAGTATCGACACTGTACTCAACAGAACGTGCAAAAGAGGTCATATCATATTCAATTTCCGATGGTGCAAGCTCCATTTTATTAGGCTGTGTAAGGAACAATCCCAAAAAACCATTATCCATAACGCTCTTTTGCTCATCACAGAAGTTAAATACAACCTTACCGTCTACCATAAATATAAACCTTACATAATCGACATAGTTGACAGCACCGATTGCTATTTCGTGCCATTGTCCCGATTTTATAACATTATTCGGCAAAATTTCAATCAGAGGTGCCGGTGACGGATATTTCTGAAGTTCAATCTGATTTTTCTTCACTATCGCAGTATATCCCCTGTCATTCCATACTTCCGTTCCCCCGGTTTTACGCCGCACATCAAAGGACACAAGACTGTTGTCATCACCAAAATCAACCTTTACTTTAAACTGCATAATTGCATTCTCCGGCTGCTCTGCCTCTAAGTTAACATTCCCCACCGCACTCATATTATCTGTATCAAAGGAAAAGCTTTTTTCTGTAAATTTCAGTTCAGTTCCGGAAGTCCAGTAGGTTCTGTCTTTAAAATACTTTTCATCAATCTTTGCAAAGGCAACTACCCTTGACCCACTGGCTTTATCATATGCGTCCTGAACCTTATCAATCTGAGAATTAATTTCCTCAAGGCTTACTCCATCTGCATTTTTAAGCATATTTGCGCTCTTCTTCAATATCGTTTTCAAAGCCGATACTTTTGCCGCATTATAGTCTTCGGCATCTATTTTATTAATAAAGTTATCTGTTACATAACTGATTTTGTTTTCAAGATTTTTCAATACTGTTCTTTTTCCGTTTGAAGTAACAAAGCTCATTACACCGCTTTCGCTTTCCCATTGAGATTTACGCTTAAAGCTTGTGTTCTTTGCCGTTACTTTCCAGAAGTATTCTGTATTATTTTCAAGATTTTCGCCCTTGTACCAGTTATACGGCACATCATCATCAAAAACTATTTCTTTAAAATTCTTATCTTTTGCTATAACAAGGTGGTATTTGTCAGCCATATTGGCATCTTCCCACAAAAGAAGATTCTCCTTATAGTCAAAGTCCACTTCCTTGTCAATGGGCGAAATAAGTGAGAACGAGCGTTCAATATCCTCGGTTACCGAAAGCTCACAGCCTACCTTTGACAAATCAAAATTATCTTCGTTAAGACTGGGATATTTCTTTCCCAAAGGCGAGTCGCTCTTTAATCTGAAATCAAGATTTTCAGGGTCAACAAAGCTTGACAAATCCTTAACCGTTATATTGTTTTCCATATCGCTAAGCTCTGCAAAGCGGGAGTTAAATTTAAACTCCGTATTCGAAATATTATCTGCAACACGGTTTCCATAAGGCGGAATCGTATCGTGCGGAACATTGGCCACATAAGGATACTTAATAATATTATCCATAACATTGGCAACATACAAGCTCTGTGGCAGATAATTGGGTATATAATTAAACAGCCATACCTCTGTTCTGTTGTCCACAGAAATAGGTGTTCCCTTCATATCAATAATAATGTTTCTTTCTGCTGTATTATACTGTCCGCCCCCAAGCATCATCGAAGCGTAGTTACCATTATAGAACATATTGTCGTGAATATAGGCATAGTTTGCCGCATCGTCCATATAGAAGCCCTGAACAAGAACCTCGGGCATTTTGGCAAGCTTTTCATTTTTGGTTGTATAATCGTAACAGAAATTATAGGCAAGCTCTTTTTTTACTCTGCTCTTTGTCTGACCCTCATAAAAAGCACCCATATCCGAGTACTGCTGCCCATAGTTGTAAAACTCGTTATACAGCATTTTTGAATTTGCAAATCCACCTGTTATACCGCCACCCACAAGATTGTGGAAGGTGTTGTGATTTATTTCAAAATTATTGGCATCAAGAGTCCATATTGCGTGGGGATTATTTCTTCCCTTTGACGCAACATCATAAAAATAATTGCCGATTATCCTTGTTGTTCCCAAATCAGCATTCTTCTGCGTATCGTAATCGAGAACCTTTCCGCGAACCAGAATTGCAGTAGAGCTTATATTCATAAATCGGCTGTTATAAATTTCCGCTATGGACTGCATTGCTCTTACGCCTCTTTTTTTGCCGTTAACAAATGAACAGTCCTCGATTTCACAGGTTGAATCCTCGGTCAGAAGTATAAAATCAAATCGTGAATTTGAAAATGTTATCCCCTTGAATTTAATATTCTTTGTAGCAGTTGTCTTAACAATTGCCTCGTCAAGATATATTATCTCCATTTTGTTTTCTTTTTCAAAAAATCCCTGAGGGGGATAATAATAGAGAATATTTTTATCAATATCAAAATACCATTCCGTTGGAACATCCAACTCTTCTATAAGATTAAAAACCTTCCAGATTCTATGTCCCGCACCCGTTGCACCATACCAGAATGGATGTGCAAGCTTAATAGTATTCTCGACAGGGTCAATCTTATGTATTGTAGCTTCTTCTTGGCACCATGTGTAGCTCGCACAGCCTGAAAAGCGGGCATACTTTGCATTTAACCAGCGGTCAGGGTTAGTTTCCAGATATTTGAACTCTGGACCGTATTCGGGGGTAGTGGGTGTGTTTTTCGGATTTGTATATCTGGGTACCGAAGAAAAAAGAATTGTACCCATCCCTGCGTATGCGTATTTTCCGTTGGGCCATTGGGATTCCATTTGCTCCTTGCCATTGACGCTTACAGAAATATATCCTCCGCTTCCGTCAAAATCATCCGAGTAATAATGGGCAGTGTCAAATGGTGCGAATTTTCCGTAAACCAAAGGGTCAAGTGTTGTCTGATACACTTTCCCACGGGAGCTTTCAGGTAAAGCGGAAAGTACGGTTTCATCCGTAACCAACTCAAAGTTTGAGATGTCTATCTCCTTAGCACCTGAAAAAATAACCTCTTCTCCCTCTGCCGCCTCGTATGAAACCGGAGCAAACTTCACTGTTGAATCCTTTTTATCAAATTCAACGCCATCTTCAAAGTAATATGTTCCCTCGTGAAATATAACTCTTATCGGTTTTTTTCTGAAATTCGCATTTTTACGAACTGCCATGCGGGCACCCTCAAGGGTTCTAAGAGGACTGTTTTCACTTCCGCTATTTGTGTCATCACCCGTAACACTTACATGAATTACCGTCTCCTGCAAAGAGGCTCCGCTGACAATACCGTAGCACGATGAAAAAACAGCGAATGCCGTCATTGCCGACAACAATAATCTTTTTATCATAAAAATCCCCCTTTGGTTTTTTACATTACGTCTGTTCTGTTACCGCACAAGGGGCTTTATGCCCCTTGTACGGTTCTTCCTTACCTCTTAAAGCTCAACATTAACTTCTGCAGCATCTGAAAGCAACGGTTTAAGATTGTTTGTTGAATCCAAGACTACGTATCTTACAAAATAACTCTTTGAAGCATCTACCTGTACAAAGGTTCCGTTTACATCAGCAGATGCTCCCTTTGCTATAGTACCGCTTTGCAAAGCTGCCTTAACAAGTCGATTTGTTTCTGCATCAAACAATCCAATTACAGCAGTATAGTTCTGTCCCGCCGCAATACGCTCATTTGTCAAACTTCCTGAAAAGCTTACGGTTGTATCGTCAATTGATGCCAAAGCATTTTCAAGTCTTAAATAACCAAAGCTTTCAGTATAAGCCAAATCAAAGCTGTCTATTCCGGCAATTGCACTTCTTTCAACACCTGCTTTTGTTAAGCCGTTAACTGTTTCATCAAGAGCTAAAAGTGTATCCTTGGTGTAACCGCCTTCTGCAATTTTTGCCTCTAAGTATGCCTTTGTATCACCTGTATACATATTACCAGTAAGACCCAATATTGCAGTTGCATTATCGATTGGTGTAAGTGTGATGTTTTCAAGAACCTTTTCGCCGTTTGTAGGTATTGTATATACATAAAAGCTTGGTCCGTCAACCGGATATGCACCATTTTCTGCATATGTACCCGACCAGGTACACATCTCAATTCTATTTGAACCCGCTATTTTTTCTGCCGATTCCAAAGTATCATATGTTTGTGCAAAACCATATATGGGCTGAACCTTTGTCTCTTCGCTTCCGTTGTAGCTAAGCTTAATCGACATCTGTGGAGTTCCGCCTTCATTTACACCGCTAAAGCCCACAAAATACAGTTCCTTATAATAACCATCGGGAATATTTACAACCACATCGTTTGTATACGATGCTTTTACAACTATCGCTTCTTTTTCACTTAAATCAAGCATATCTGCTC
>JAZRMZ010000004.1:0-6545 GCA_045647905.1 Clostridia bacterium | reverse complement strand
TTTTCAAAAAACACTTGCATCGCCTATTGATGTACGGTGTATAATCATTATAACATGGTATATATAAAAATGCAATATATTGTGGAAAATAAATTCGTCTCAACTGCATTTTGTGTAAAAAACAAGCACAAATCTTATAATTGAATGTGTAGAGAGGATGATGGGTTTGACATTTAAAGAGTTCTGTAAAAAAGAGAAAAAACAGTATTTGTTAGACGAATGGGATGATGAAAAAAATCTGCCCTTCACACCTGATACTGTAAGTGCAAGCAGTTCTGTTCCCGTGTGGTGGAAATGTAAAAACGGTCATTCGTGGCAAACACAGCTCAGGAGCCGATCAAAAACGCTCACAAGATGCCCTAAATGTCTTGAAGAGGAATTGGCTAAAAAAAGAGAGTTGCAGGTAAAACAGTTTGCTATGAATCTGAAAACACCGTAAATGAAAACTGCGTGTATTATCACACCATTTTTATATCATCGTATGTTTGTAATAACTCTCTCGATGATTTGACATAAAACAATTATAAAGAAAGAAGTGTTTAGTATGAAAAAGTTATTAAGTATAATTTTATGCTTATGTATGATTTTAAGCATATTCCCGGCAATGTTTGTGTATGCTGATGTTCCTGAAGAAATGACATTCAGCTATGCCTATGATGTTCAGAGAAGCCCTGCTATTCCGACAGAAATAGGAGGCAAGGTTACAGTTTCCGGATTTCAGAAGCCTTTGAAATACGGCTCAAGCGATAGCGGTAGCGTGATGCAATATGAAGACAGCAAGGGTGACTGGAAGCTTACAGAGGTTGGAAATTACGGAAGCATAGACAAAGTGTTGCCGCTACCCACAATCTATCTTAATTCTATAGTAAAAACAGTTGCTCAAAACTGCGGGATAGCAGATGTAAGTAGTGTTGTTATGCACAAGTTGACAGATGGTAATGGAAAACTCGTAGGTTATGGTGTTGTACTCTGTGTTGATGAAGCAAAAGGTCAGGTTCTGTTTTTATGCGATTTGTACAATGAGCAAGGTGCAGGATTTTTCCTGTCAAAATCGGAAGTTACAAGCAAATCTATAACCATTGGTGAGGGCGCGACGGAACAGTCATTCACAAATTCAGGTTCGGAAACATCCGTTTCCGGAGGTTCAAAGCCTGATGAAGATTTTACATCGGAAAACATTCCTCAAAACGTAAGAAGCATCTATGGCGAATTTGCAAAATATGCAAAATATACGCCATATTCTGATCGTGTGACCGTACCTATTGAACCGATGCGCAGAAGAGAATCAATAGCGGATTATATGCCGGCTCCTCCGGAATTTCAAACAAAGAAAAGACCTGCCGAGCTGCCTTTGATTGGTCGTGGTATGCTCCATATTGGCGATGAAGGTAAACAAGGTGTGGTTAAAGCCTACTTTTCTCCTACGAGAGGCGGTAATGGCAGAGGACATCTTATCAATGAACTGGTGCAGATTGGTTTATATTATAATGGACCTGAACCTAATGGTTCTGATGATTCTTTCGTAAATAACGTGGCATCCTATTATTATACCGACTCACCTGTTGACATTATTGCATATAACGATGATTGGGTAGCGGTATGGGATGAAGGCGCGTGGACAGATTATATATTTGCATCAGGTGGATGTAATTATCTTTATCACGGAAGATATATAAAACCCGGTGTTTATTATTACCCAAGAGACAATGTGTATATTCTTGATGCAAAAAACAACAGTCCTAAGCCTACATCATCCACAGTTGGTACAGCGACTTGTCTTCTTGCAATCAAAACTGCTCCCGAATCGGAAAATTATATAAAGAGTGGTGTATATAAAACAAATCAGTCTTTTCAGGTGACAAACGAAGAACCTATTAACGGTCATTATCAGGTATATTATGCCGGAGGTCTTTACTATGTAAATGCAACTTGGGTTAATCTGAAGAAAAAGGGTGTTGAAAAACCTTTAATAAACTATACCGGCAAACTTGAAACATCGGAAAAATCCATATCCATTTATGACCAGCCAAACGAAACAGGCAACCTTATCGGTAAAGGTAAAACTGGTATGGCACTTGAAATACTTGATACAAATGCTTCCTCCGAATATGCGAAGATATGGTTCTCAAGTAAAGAATGTTATATAAAGAAATCATACATCAAAAACGCAATGCCAACAGCAGGTAATATGCAAGCTATGGGTTATGTAAAACCTATCGGTAAGATAGTAACGGATACTCCATGGGCAGATTACGGAACAGGATTCTATATGACTGCAGCCAACGGTGAACTTGAAATGGTTGGCGTGCTTGGAAGAAATACTGAAGTATATGTATATGGTGTAGATCATTACGAAGAATACGATGAAGGTTCCCGGTTAAATGCAAAGTTCAAGGTTATATATAAGGGTTATCCGGGCTATATTTTGGCTGATGGAAGAAAAGACAGATTGTGTTTTACATACTATGAGGGATTTTTAAATACTTTCCAGACAACAGCGAAGACGCAGACAATCATTATAGATGGTGAAAAACACGATATTCTTGCTTGCAATATAAAGGATAATAACTACTTCAAGATTCGTGATATTGCAATGCTGTTATCAGGTTCAGCAAAAAGCTTTGAAGTGGAATGGGACGCAGGTGCAGGATGTATCAATATGAAGAGCGCATTTGATTATACACCGGCAGGCGGAGAGCTTGCAAAAGGTGACGGTTCGCAAAAGACAGCCGTTGCTTCAGATGCAATGCTCACTTATGACGGTTTAATAATAGATGCTGCTTGTTATAACATAGACGGCAACAACTACTTTAAACTCCGTGATATTACCGACGCTCTTGATTGTCGCGTAGAATGGAACGAGAGAACACAGCAGATAGAAATAAGCACAATGACTCCTGCTAAAGAGGATCCAAATGAAATTAAGGGATAAATGAGGAATTAGAAAATGAAAAGATTATTAAGTCTTTTGTTGGCGTTCAGCATAATACTTACCCTTGTTCCGACAACAGTATTTGCAGCGCCGACCACAAGTGAAGCATTAGAAATAACAAATCCCTTTACAGATGTAAAGGAAGGCGATTGGTTCTACGATGCTGTTCAGTATGCACGCATCAATGGGTTCTTTAACGGAACCTCAGAAACAACCTTTGCTCCAAACGGTACAATGACAAGAGGAATGTTTGTTACCGTTCTTGGACGTATGGCAGGTGTTGATACTGCCGACTATGCGGGACAAACTCCTTTCAAGGATGTTCCTGCAAATATGTACTATGCACCGTATGTAGCTTGGGCTGCAAAACACGGTGTAACTTCGGGTATGGGTGACGGAACATTCTCACCTGACGGTCTTATCAATCGTGAACAGATGGCTACATTCTTTGTACGCTATTTTGAAAAGTTTGATATTGACTATTCAACCGGAGAAAACATTACAACAACTCCTGCGGATATAAATAAGGTTTCATCTTGGGCACAGGATGCAGTTAAGAACCTTTGGAAACAGGGACTTCTCAATGGTGACGGAACTAACTTTAATCCGAAAGATGATGCAACCCGTGCACAGACTGCCGCAATAGCACAGCGTACAGATGATGTTGTTGAAACTTGGTATAAGGAACCGGGCGTTCCGTCTGACAGAGTTAAAATCAATCCCGATACCGGACTTCCGTTTGAATCCGAGGAAGAGCCTTCTGCGAATCCCACGAAAAGTTCGTCTAAGAAAAGAAACTACACGGTTAAATTTGTAACCAACGGAGGCACGGAAATTAAAGATAAAACTGTCCGTAAGGGCACCTTGATCGACACTCTCGACAAGCCTTATCGGGCAGAGCATATTTTCCTTGGCTGGTACTATGATGCCGAATTGACACAGCCTGTCCAAAGTGTCGATAAGGTCAACAATGATATTACCCTTTACGCCGCTTACCTGCAAGAAGATCCCTTGAGCTTTGTTGAAACGAAAAACTTTGTGGGCGAAATGGACGTAAATCCTGATTTTACCATTACTGTTGTTTCTACAGATGCTACTATGAGCGCCCGGGAGGTTGCAGCCGCTATTTCTGCTGAGGATCTTACGGACCCTGAAAAAACGGATCACTTCTATGTAAGCGGTTCTAACGGTGAGTATATCATTCACGGTCAGAACGACAACGGCATCGACACAGTAGAAGGCTTTGCCGAGGGTTCTACCTATCGAATTACTTTAAATGACAGCAGACTGAGTTTTAAGAATCAGCCGGAAACTGCTCGTGAATACAACTTTACAACTAAGCAGGACGAAGTAATGAATCTTCAACTGCGGGATGGTATTATCTACATCTCTGCTGAGGAACTGAAAAATATAACAAATGACGGTCAATCTGTCAGTAGCTTAAACATCGCCTTGTACGAAGTTAATCGCGAGGGTGAGATTTCTGCTGCAGATATGACCAGCGGTTCATTCCAGTATGACGGCGAGCTCAAAGTAGGCGACATTGTCAGCGTTTACGAAGGTCTTATCCCAACAGAGAGAACCTTAGAGACTCCGAAGGAACAAATGGGCGACCTTGCATACTTAGAGATTACCGCTGTTTCCGGCAATACCTACACTTATGTCAATGCTCAGGCAGAACAGATTATCTTTGAACCTGATGTGTTGCCGATTCCTGACGGTATTGATTTGGATAGTAGTAACGCAACAATTACCGTTGCAAACAAGTATTTGGATTTTTCTGCTGATGTTTACAGTATCATGGAACTGGATAGTCAAACTACTGTAGATGTGGGTGACTTCATTGCGTTCTATACCGGTACGGTTGGCGTGTCGGAAGGCGAGGAAACCAATGCCCTTACCGGTTATGGTAAGATTACCAAAGTCGAGGATAACGGCGATGGCACTACCACTATTACATATTTTTCTGTTACTTGGGAAGATGTGGAATCTTCTATGGATATTTATAGCGAAGATGAAGTATCCGCTGACGATTTGTTGGAAGGCGTGGACGTTGATGCCATGAATTCCGAGATTGTGCAGCAATCCATTGACAGCGGTTTTGCTGAAGAAGCTGCACAGTATATGGCTTCCCTGGCTTTGGCAACCGATAACTTTAGTGAGCTTAGCGAAAATATTAACCTTGAAGATTATAAGGTTACGCTCAGTGACGGAACTCCCGTTTCTCCGGAAGAACTGCAACTTATGGCAGGCAATGTTGAAGTAGAAGCTGAGATGGCAGAGGGCTATCCTAAAATTTCTATCAGTAAAAGACCTCAACACTTGGGCGACATCAAAGACACAAGTGCTGACAAGAAAGGTATTTCTGTGACTTTGGAATTACAGGTTGTTGTTACCATTAGTAAGTCAGGCTCCGACAACCAGTTAGAAATCACTATTACCGGTGAATTTGTAGAAGAACTCGGAATTGATGTTACGGCAAAGAGTAAAACCGAGTGGGATGTCGCAGGTATCTTCCCTTATATCTCTGCTTACAAGGTAAATGCAAATCTTGACCTCATCAACTACACCGCAGTCAGCTTCAACGCCATTATGGTTACAAAGGAAGACGATGGTGGAGATGAAGACGAGGAAGAAGAAACCAATATTGCAGATGAAATCAAGAACCTTCTTGAAAATATGTCGAATGGCGACGATGAGGATGAGGACGACGAAGACGCACAAGTGTCCGAAAACAGACTGATTCAACGCTATTCTGAGATGATTAAGGCGGAGTCCGATTGGATAACAATCGTGGAGCAGAACCTTGTTGATGTTACGATAGGTCTTCCCCCTCCGGTACAAATCATCAAGTTCGGCTATGCACTTGACTTTGTAGTTGAACTGGATGCTGCTGTTTCTGTTGGTTTTGATTTTGAATATTTGGAAGGTAAGCGTTACACCTTTAATGTAAATATTACAAAGGGCAAGGTAACCTCTGATGTTATTGTACTGCAAGAGGAAACCTATGAGTTTGCATTCTATGCTATGGGTCGTTTAGGCATTAAGGCAGGCTTGCAAATGGACTTCTATGTGGCGCTGATCGACGAGGATGTGGCAAACGTAGGATTTGAAGCAGCCGCAGGCCCGTATGCAAGACTTTGGGGTTATTTCTACTATGAACTGAAATACAGTGCTTCAAATGGAAAATCCCAAAAGTATAGCGGTGCGCTACTGATCGAAATTGGAGCTTTCTTTGAACTCAATATTAAAGCCGAGGCTATAGGTGGCAAGCTTGCCACAGAAAAGAGCTTGGAAGATAAAGAGTGGTGGGTGTGGGAGGTAGGTGTCCGTAATAATGTACTGGGCTTCACCGCAACACAAAGCCAAATACCTGAAATAGTCCTAAAACAGCACGTGCGGTCGGCAATGATTGCTGATAGTACCTTCTCTATGGATTATTTGGATTTGCGTGAAGGCACCGGCGGGTCTGCTATCTACTCAGATTGGTGTAATCCTGATCTGCCCGAAGACGATAGTAACAAGTCGTATTTCAATATTACAATGACAAATGACAAGTTTACTTACGATCCGCAGACCAACACCATTACGGTTTATCCGGATGAAGATGATA
>JAZRMZ010000003.1:0-4822 GCA_045647905.1 Clostridia bacterium | reverse complement strand
AACAGAAAAAACCGTTAACTTTGTATCAAAGTTAACGGTTTTTTCAGGCAATAACGGTCAATTTTCACACTACCAGATTAACGATGCATTTTTTCAAAAGAGCATCTTTGAAATATTATACTCTCAATCTCTAATCTTTCTTCAAAAGTAATATATCCTGACATAAATGCCACATTCCTTTCCAATACATCTTTGGTGGATACATTTATACAACACACGAAAACACAGGCAGGTGGGTTCCTACATTTTCTGTTGTAAGCAAAAATTAGGTTAATAAAAAAACAAACGGAAACGAGTTTGAAATCATTCAACTTCATTTCCGTTTGGATTTAATTATTTCTGCTGAATTATAAATTGAAAAAGAATCATTTTAGCATAATCAATGTCGTTTAGATATGCCAAAGGCACTCCGTTTGGAGTGCCCTTGTTTTTACATTCATTTTATGTTCAATACACTAATGATCTATTAATACTCAACTTCTGAGCCGTGTTCTTTTGCAAGCTCTTCTAATGCTTTGTTATATTCGTCAAGAAGTTCAACAGCTTCTTCAAGCTTTTGGCTTCCTGCATTTATTGTTGCTTCATCCTGAGTTTCACAGCCTTCAGAGAGAGTTTCAAATCCTGTCTTATAAGTTTCCATCACCTTAACATATTTATCCTTTATTGCTTTAACTTCTTCTGTTTCAGGATTGATGTCTTTAAGCTTTTCAAGAGAACCGTTTACAAGAGGAAGAAGAGTATCACCAATGCTTTTCTTTATAGCAATATCATCTTCGAGGGTTTCCCAAGTTCCAACCTCTGCGGTAAGCTTTTCATATTCAGCATTAACTTCAACCATTTCAACATTCAGGAAGTTAGAAAGGTCTTCATAAACAGGATCAGTACCACAACCTGCAAGAAGTGTAACTGACATAATCACCATAAGTAAAAGTGCAAAAATCTTTTTCATAATATTTTTCCTCCAAAATTATTCGCAAATAATTACCCTTAAATTATATTAAGCCTTTTTGTGCAGCTCTCCAAAGGAAAGTCACAATCTGACCACGGGTACAGGTACTTCCGGGGCTGAAGGTTGTATCTGATGTTCCGTTTGTGATACCTTGTTCAACCGCCCAAGCGATAGCTTCTTTGTAGTTTTCGTGCTCCGGCTTATTAAGGTCGGTGAATTTCAAAGATGCACTGCAAGCAGGTTTTCCTGCCGCACACCAGATATAATATACCGACATCATACGATTACAAGACTTGTTCGGATAAAGTGCATAATGTTCTACCATTCCGTTTTTCTTTGCCCACTGTGCAGCCATATAGAAGTAATCCGTGCCTCTTACATCTGCAAATTTAATTACTTCATTCTCTTTCAATATGGGGCTTCCTGCCGCACGCCAAAGGAACGTAAGAATTTGTGCTGTACTGCACTTATCATCAGGCGAGAAGGTTATTTCGCTTGTGCCGTTTGTAACCTTCTTTTCGAGTGCCCATAAAACTGGCTGATAAAAATACGCATCCGCCGCAACATCTATAAACTCTGTTGGAAGTGTTGTACCTTCACGCACTTCTCCGGCAGCATCGATTGCCATATCATAAAATTCCGAATCAGAGAAATTATTCGAAACTGTACCGCCTGTTGTTTCAAAAATACCCTTGATATACATTCCACCACCTGCAACAACGCCAAGATTATCAACTATTTCAGCGTTGCCACTCATACGGAATCTTGCAGGTGTATTTTCTCTCTGGACATATACACCGCCGCCGAGCTGCGCTTTGTTTCCTGCAATGGTACCGCCTTGCATTACAAATTCCGAGTCATACTGCATATACACACCGCCACCGGCAAGGTCAGCCTTGTTGAGTGAAATCTGGCCGCCCTTCATCTGGAAGATAGACTTGTCATTTACCCATACACCGCCACCGTTAGCTTGTGCCTCTGTTGTAAGGTTAAGACCTACATAGCCAGGGTCAATTGCTTCATTAAGACTAATAAGTCCGCCTGTCATTGTAAAGGTGCTTTGTGTCCATACACCTGCACCGTGCTGAGCAAAGTTTCTAATTATGTTTCCGCCTGTCATATAGAAATTTTTACCCTGATTCCATACACCACCGCCGCATTTGCCGGCAACATTTTCTGAAATTTCACCGCCCTGCATTTCTATATTACCGTTATCATTATTCCATACACCTGCACCATATGTTGCTTTGTTGTGATATATTCTTCCGCCATAGATAATCATTTGTGCATCACCGCTGTTTGCGTTCCAGAGACCGCCGCCGTAGGTAGCATCGTTGTAGCAGATTTCACCGCCGTACATATAGAAATTGTAGTTGTTCCAAAGTCCGCCACCATAGGCAGCACTGTTATTCCTAAGCTTTCCGCCGTACATAACCAAAGTACCGCCGTTATGGATACCTCCGCCCATTTGGTTTGAACCACCCGTTATTACACCTGTCTGCATTGCGGAGCAGTCGCAAAGACGGAGCTTGCCGCCTGAATTTATGTTAATTACACGATTGCCCTGTGGGTCATCAATAGCTGTTTTTTGAATTTTGTAGCCATTAAGACAGATTGTAAGCTCTTTATTACCGGGAACATTTAAGGTTTCGCTTCTTTTTACATCTCCTGTCAGATACACAAATGCTTTATTGTCGGTATATGAAATTTTACTCTTACCGTCCCAAGGCTGAAAGCTCTGCGCTGAATGGCTTTTGTGTTCTCCAAGAAGAATATTTCCGCCACAGAAACAGTGATTCTGATGAGGCATACCCACATTTGCAAAGGTAAAATATATCGTTCCTTCGATATCAGATTCACCCTTATATGAAAATCCTGCCTGCTTACCGTTTACCATAAAGTTATATTTATACCAGTCATCAATAAACATATTGAGGCTCGGCTTTACAGCAACATCGGCAATGAATTTATATGTTTCACCGTATTTGAAACAACCGTTTTCATCAAAAGTGCCTTCCCATTTTACGCTTGTGACATAGGTACTTGCACTGTTTGGTGTTTTAGCTCCGTAGTCGGGCTTTTCGCCCACAACCGGTTCACGCAGGTTCTCAATGGAAATCATCTCTACGGGTGTTGCTTTTCCGTAGGTTGATGAGCCTTTAACTTGCTCGGTTCGTACAACAAACTGTATCACAGCCGCTTTGGAGTCTTTTGAGGAATCTTCTGTCTGAATTATTACCGGATCGCCGTTTACCGTGAATGTGTTATCGGAATTTTTTGCGTTAAAAACGCCTGCCGAGTCATCTGCCTTCAATACGATATAGGCAACATAGTCCTTGTGATCTGCAAAAAAGCCGTCTTCGTCGAATTCGCCATCCCATTGAATTTTCGCCACTGTAACACCCGATGCACCGGTAACTGTTCCGGTCTGTGTAGGTGCTTTACCAATTTCAGGAGGTGTAATGGTAATATGTGCCTCTTTGATTACATTCGCCGAGGTTACGGGATTTTCTACAGTTGTATCGGATTGTTGCGTTACAGTTTCGGGCACTTCAGAAAACTGCGGAATTTCTTCCTCGGTCTTGAAAGTATAGTAAACAACCGCTTGTGTGGTGTCTGCCGAAATATCTTTAAGCTTTGCAATCTTGCCGTTTACCTTTACAGTGTCCTTAACATACTTGATATACTTGGTGTCCTTGTGTTCATCCTTGAGCTTCACGGTAACATAAACAGTATACTCCGTGCCGCTTTTAAAGCAACCGTTTGCATCTAATTCGCCTTTCCATTCCACATTAACAACCTTTGTACTGGCAGTTGATGGAACATATGCGTTGTAATCGGGTTTGTTGCCGACTTGCGGTACTTCAACCGTAACATTAAAAATGTTTACAGGCGATTTAGCAGATGCCGATACACAAAAGACGCTTACAAGCATACTCAAACACAAAAGAATACTTAAAAATTTTTTCATTTTCTCTCCTTCTTTCCCTGTTTAAATTTATCTTACAAACGGATAAGTAACAGGAGCTAAATTATTTTCCCATATGTAAATTCTCATATCATCACTTGCCACATCCGATGTATTAAATGTAACCCCATTTGCTGATGAAGGTTCATACATAATTTTTGAAATTCCGTTTGCATTTTCTGCTTTCAAGTAAATATTAGCAGGTGTAGCACCTTCTTCAGCTGTAATTGTTACTGATTTTCCATCATCAGCCCAATCAACTCTGTAACCGTTGTAAGAGTTAGTACAATGCAAGGTACTCGGAGCAGAATAAATCTTATAAGAACGAGAGCCAATAAACATAGTAACTGCGCAACGAACTTTTTTGTTATTGTCCAATGTTGAAATCTTGAAGTTCATGGTTTTTGCGTTTTTTCCGTCAAGGTCAATCCATTCATTACCATCAGATACCTGCCACTGATAGAATGTGTCATAGCTTTGGTTCCCGTCGATATTTAATTTTGCAGAGAGGTTTTTGCCATCTCTGTAAATCACATTTTCGATGCCCTCAACCGACATTACAACTGCAAAGCCTTCGGGCATTGTTGTAACAGAAATTATTTCGGATGCAATACTCTTTTTACCACTTGTGTTGTAAGATTCTATCACATAATATGATGTACTTGGTGTTGTGCCTGATGGCTTGAGATTTGATATATTGTAAGAACATTTTCCGCCAACGGGAACTATGTTGCTTGCAATCGTTACGGGGTTGTTTCCGTCTTCATCAACTCTTAAAATTTTGTAAAAGTCAGCTGCTCTTTCGCCGTTTTCCCATGTGAGTGTTGCAGATGTATCTGTCAGATTTTCAACAGAAATATTCTGCGCAATTGACGGAGGAGGTGTTGTGGTGAGCTTTGTAAGAT
>JAZRMZ010000002.1:0-12839 GCA_045647905.1 Clostridia bacterium | reverse complement strand
TGTCATGTTGAGCGTAGTCGAAACATCTTTGTTATATTGCCCCCAACATTTGTTAAAGAACCTGAAATTAAAGACGGCTGACCTTTTTGGCCAGCCGCTATGGGTATTATAAATATTTTTTGATGATTGCGTGCATTTCGTCAAACTTGCTTTCAATGTCCTTAACAAGCTTGAACTGTGTTCTTGCACGGTAAAGATTGTGGTTTTCCATATGAACCTTGAAGTATGTGTCACCATTGAGATAGTCAGCGAGGAAGCGGATTCCGCATTCATAAGTCATAAGAAGCGCCGACATGGGCAAAAGCTCAATTTCCTTCTCGGTGAGACACTTTGCAGTCTGACCAAGGAAGCCCTTTGCAAACTGTTCAAATTTTTCAAGGTCAAACCAGATTTTGCTCAAATCCTGTTCGTCCTCAGTTCCGCTTGAAGCACCGAATCTAAGCGCATCACCGAAGTCGTAAAGAACCGAACCGGGCATAACGGTGTCAAGGTCGATAACACAAACCCCTTCAAAGGTGTCCTTGTCAAAGAGAACGTTGTTCAGCTTGGTGTCGTTGTGAGTAACTCTCAGGGGAACAGTTCCCTTTGCAATTTCGTCAGTGATTTTTGATGCGTATTTTGCATAGTCAAGAGCATCGTTGATTTCACTTTGAACTGCAACCAATCTGCCTGCGACATTTTTGCTGATTGCGGCTTCAAGCTGCTTCACTCTTTCGGGAGTGTTGTGGAAGTCCACAATTGTTTCGAAAAGACTGTCGGCAGGATAGTCGTCAAGCATATTCTGGAACTTTCCGAAAGCTGTTCCTGCGTGGTAAAGCTGAATTGGGTTTTCAACCGTTTCAAAGCTCACGCTGTCCTCAACAAACTTATACATTCTGAAGAAGTTTTCATCGTCAAACTGATAGTAATTCTTTCCGTCACGGGTTTTGATTACGTTCAGAGTCTCACGGTCGGGATTGCCGCCTGCTTTGATTATCTTCTTTCTGAGATGCTCGGTTACATTGGCTATATTTTCCATAACCTCATAGGGGTTTTTGAATACCTTTGTGTTTATTCTCTGAAGAATAACTCTTGGTGCTGCTTCACAAAGGTATGTGTCGTTTATGTGACCATTTCCGTAGCCCTCGATGGTTGTTTCTACATTGAACTGGGCACAGACTTCTTTTAAACTAAATTCCATCGTAATATCCATCCTTTACAAATTTTTGCATTGCTTCAACCACGGTGTCTTTATCTTCCTTATATGTAACTCCATACCATTTTTCGTCTGTTTCAAGAACACGAACCTTTTCGCCCTTGGTCTGAATTTTGTTGTCCACAACAAAGGGAATATAAAATTCGTCCTTCAAAGGATTTGAAAGATTGTTGAGGAATTTTACAAAATCGCTTTCAATGTCATCAAAAATGGAGGGCAAAAGTCCCCACATATTCATTGAAACAATGGTATCGAGGGGGATTCCGCTGTTTTTGTCAAGGGCTGTGTGTTCAACAACTCTTTTCAGAAATCCGTTTTCAACCTCACAAACACCACGTGCAACAGTTCCGTTTTCGGTGATGGTGTTGCCAAGGGTGAAACCAACCATGCAGGTTTCGTTGTTTGCAGTGAGGTTATCATGCAGAATCTGGTATGACTTCTGACCATAATAGTCATCTGCATTGATAAGAGCGAATGGGCTGTCGATTACGTCCTTTGTGCAGTAAACCGCATGACCCGTTCCCCATGGTTTTGTTCTTTCATCGGGAACCGAAAAGCCGTTGGGGAGGTTTTCCATATCCTGAAAAACATACTCAACATCAATCATTTTTTCAATTCGTCTTCCTGCAATTTCACGGAAGTCCTTTTCAATATCTCGTCTTATTATAAATACTGCTTTATCAAAGCCTGCCTTTACGGCATCATAAACTGAAAAGTCAAGAATGATTTCGCCGTTGGGACCAACGGGAGCAATTTGCTTGAGACCTCCAAACCGACTTCCCATACCTGCTGCCATAACTACAAGTGCTGTTTTTTTGTTCATCTTGTTACATCTCCTGACATTTTTTATTGTATACTGTCAAATGGATCGTGACACAATATGACCCATTTATTATATTCGCCATAATTTTCTTTTTTCCTCTTTATTTTTGCCAAAAATTTAACAATTTTTTAGCCAATACACATTATACACGCTGTAAACTTGTTTGTATTTGCACAAAAGTAACTTTTTTTTATACATTAATCACAAAACTATTGATTTTTAAAAATTAGTTTGTTATAATAATAGTCGGTGAAACGCGTATGCGTTTTTGTTTGCGATGTATCGCAAACTCCTATGAAAACCACAGTTTTCACAGACCGACATTATTGCAATCATCCGTGGCTTTCAAGCCAATAGCTTGAAAGTTGCGGAATATATTCCGCTTAAAACGGCATTTTGCCGTTTCCACGATGCTGATTATACTGTATAGGCAGTATATATATAGTATATTTTGGAAGAAAAAATTGGTTCAAAGGGGGGTGCAAAATGGAATATAGCGGAGTGGAGCTTGAAGATGTGATAAAAATCGGCAAGTTGTATTCGGTACATTATTTTGAATATGGCAAGGATTTCAGATTTAAAGGCGAAAAGCACGATTTCTGGGAATTTGTTTATGTTGATAAAGGTGAAGTGACGGCAACTGCAGGAGAACGTGATATTGTTCTTCAGCAGGGAAACGTGATTTTTCACAAGCCAAATGAATGGCATAATATTCGTGCCAACGGGAAAATTGCGCCCAATGTTGCAATTGTGAGCTTTGAATGCGATTCAAAGGAAATGTCGTTTTTTGAGGGAAAGGTTTTGAAGGTTGGGCAGGAACAGAAAATATTGATTTCAAAAATAATTTCGGAGTTCACCAATTCGTTTTTCACAGCCCTGGGGGATATTTATGCTCCAAAGCCCGAAAGAAAGGCGGAAACGGTTGTTGGGGCAGAACAGATGATAAAACAGCATCTTTCGGAATTTCTGCTTTTGTTCCTGAGACAAAATACCATTGCAACCCAGCACAGAACCTTTACGGTTAACAACTCAAACTCCATACTGAATATTATGGAGAATTATATGATTGACCATATAACGGGGAATGTTACCATTGAGAATCTGATGAAGTACAGCGGGCTCAATCGAATGGGAGTTAATCGCATTTTCAAGCAGAATTACGGTGTCAGCCCCATTCAGTATTTTATCAAGCTGAAAATTGAGCTTGCAAAAAAGTATCTCCGTGAAGATAATTATAATATTTCGCAGGTGTCGGAAATTTTAGGTTATTCCAGCATTCATTATTTCTCGTTGCAGTTCAAAAAGACAACGGGAATGTCACCCACGGAATATTCAACGTCAATAAAGGCGATGTCACCTCTTGACAGCGCAAGTCAGGAGTTTTTGACCCCGGCAAAGATTTAAAAAAATTGAAAAAACTTGAAAAAAGTGTTGACAAACGGGGAGAAGTGTGGTAAACTACTACGGTAAAGCAGAAGGTCCGCTTCTCCCCTCAGCTTACGGCAACAGGGTTTTGAGTTTGTTTTTTTGAGTGCGGAGCTCTATGCTTTCCGCACTTTTTTGTTTTTCAAAAGAGTGCAAACTATTTTGGAGGTGTTTCGGTATAGCTAAGCAAGAGTTGATGATTAACGAAGAAATCAAGGATAAGGAAGTCCGTCTTATCGGTGCTGACGGCGCTCAGCTCGGTGTTGTTTCCGGTAAGGAAGCACTGGCGATGGCTGATGAACAGAATCTTGATCTTGTCAAGATTGCTCCTCAGGCAAAACCGCCCGTGTGCAGAATTATGGATTACGGAAAATACAGATTTGAGCTTGCCAAGAGAGAAAAGGAGCAGAGAAAGAACCAGAAGGTCATTGACGTTAAGGAGGTTCGTCTCAGTCCCAACATTGATGAGCATGATTTCCAGACAAAAGTTAATCAGGGAATTAAGTTTTTAAAATCCGGCGACAAGGTTAAGGTTTCGGTACGTTTCCGCGGCCGTGAGATTACTCACAGCGCAAGCGGCAAGGAGCTTCTTCTCAGAGTGAAGGATGCTATGGCTGAAGTCGGCGTTGTTGAAAAGGATATCAAACTTGAGGGAAGAAGCATGGCTATGTTTGTATCACCCAAGAAAGCATAAAGCTCAGGTTCATATATGGACAAAAGCTTTAAAAGTTATTTATGGAAGGAGTATGAAAAATGCCTAAAATTAAGACACACAAAGGCGCTGCAAAACGTTTCGGCGTTACAAAGAACGGAAAAATCAAAAGAGGTAAGGCTTACAGAAGCCACATTCTTAACAAGAAGTCAACAAAGAGAAAAAGAAAGCTCAGAAAGGGCGGCTATCTTGCAACAGCAAATGCTGCTACAATCAGAAGCATGATGCCCTACAAATAAAGGGTGAATTCCGAATAACGGTCTTTGTGCCGTTCTCCGCATCAACGGCGGAACTTTTTACAGCGATTTTTTATCGCAAATTCAGATTAGATATGGAAAGGAGTCTTTGACATGGCAAGAGTTAAAGGTGCTATGCACACAAGAAAAAGACGTAAAAAAATATTGAAATTAGCTAAAGGTTACAGAGGAGCGAAAAGCAAACTCTTCAAAACAGCCAATCAGGCAGTTATGAAGTCTTTGACATACGCTTATCGTGACAGAAAGCAGAAGAAGAGAAACTTCAGACAGCTCTGGATTGCACGTATCAATGCGGCAGCTCGTGCAAACGGTATCAGCTACAGCAGATTTATGAACGGTCTCAAGAACAACGGTATTGAAATCAACAGAAAGATGCTTGCTGAAATCGCAGTTTCAGATCCTGCTGCTTTCACAGCACTTGTTGAAAAGGTAAAATAAGTTTAGGTTTGAGAAAGTTATACCGTTTATGCGGTATAACTTTTTCGCACATATAAAACAGTTCGATTTTGTTTACCGGAGGGATATTATGGGAGATGCACATTTTTATAATCCCATTGAAGGCTTTAACCGGATGATTTCTGACATGGAAGAATTTATTGAGCCTATTGTTGTGAGATTGCTGCCGGTTGCGAGTTTTTTCAGCACAATGAATTTTTATATTATTGTCGCTGTTTTTGTGGGAGTGCTTTTTTATATGTTTTTTGTCAGACAGCATTCTCTTGTGAAAAAACTTAAGAATTCCAAAAACTATTTTGCGGCACTTATTTTTCTTGGAATTTATTTATTCTTTTTGAATGCTTCAATGACGTTGGGCGTGAATTCCATGGGTCAGGACATCACCTTTGGTATGGATTTTGTGGTTATGCCCATGGCGGCAAAGATGTTTGGACCCATTGTGGGATGTATTTTTGGTATGATTCAGTACTGCTCGGCTTTTCTTGTCAGAAATGAAACTTTCAATGTGGGATTTATGCTTGTGGCAGGTATCAGCGCAATGCTTTATGCGTGGGTTCTGTATCAGAGAAAGACAAGGTATCTGAGATGTGTTACCGCAAAATTGTTGGTCAATTTTGTCTGCAATATTATCCTTGTGCCCTTTTATTCCACCTATGGTGCTGAGTTTACCGCATCTGCGCTGGCGAATCAGATGATTGTGCAAGTTGTTTTTGTGCCCATACAGGCGGTATTTATTTATATTGCTTTGATTTTGCTCAGAAAAACAAGACGGGTTCTGAGTGAAGTTGCGTGGGGATTTGGTGATTAAATGGTTACGAGAATAACGGGGAAGGATAACAAGACCCTTAAATTTATAAAATCTTTAAAGAAAAAAAGCAACCGAACGGAATACGGCAAATATGTTGCCGAAGGACGGAAAATTGCTGCTGAAGCCTTTGAATATGTTCCAAAGGACATATATTGTGTTGTTGTGTCGGAAGAGTTTGCCCAAAAGGAACAGGAAACGGTTCTCAGGGCACAGGAGGTTTGTGACAAGGTTTTTATTGTGACTGCTCAGGCTTTTGACGATATAGCCGATACTGATACACCTCAGGGGATTCTGGTGGTTATAAATATGCCACAGGCTGAATTTTTGCCCGGTGAACACACGGGAGACATAGTGGTTCTTGACGGAGTTTCGGAGCCGGGAAATATGGGAACGGTCATCAGAACGGCGGAGGCACTCGGCTTTGACGGTTTGTATCTGATGAAGGGTTGTGCCGATATTTACAGTTCAAAAACCGTGCGGTCAACCATGGGTTCGGTTTTTCGGATGAAGTTCAGGACAAATTGTTCAATTGAGGACGTGATTGAACTTCAGAAAAAAGGCTTTTCGGTTGTTGCAACCACGCCGGGCGGTGAGATTGCAATGGAGAAAATGGATGTTCCTTCAAAATCTGCGGTTGTTATCGGCAATGAGGCTCACGGTGTTTGTGACGAAGTTCTTGACATTTCGGATATGAGAGTCAGAATTACCATGGAGGGTCGTGCCGAGTCGCTCAATGCAGCTGTGGCTTCGGGGATTGTGATGCATTGGATAAAAACTTGCGGAAAGCGGTTTTGATGTTTTGTGAGTTGAGATTATATGAAAACGTTATATGAGCTGTGGTTGCACAGCATATGTGATTTTGATCCCGGAATTGTGGAGAAGATGGTTTCGGTTTTTGAAGGCGGAATAAACAAGTTTTCTTCGCCCGAAAGGGAACGTCGGGAGGTTCAAAACGCAGGACTGCCAAAGAAGTTCGGAACACGGCTTTCGGATTCTGCGTTTTTTGACAAAGCCTGCGAGATTAGTGAATATTGCGAAAAGAATCACATAAGAATTATTAATCAGGAATCGGCGGAATATTCAGAGTTTTTGAGAAACACAAACACGCCGCCGAGAATTTTATTTGCAAAAGGTGAGAAAATAGATTTAAACAAAAATCTTTTTGTTTCGGTGGTGGGATGCAGAAAACCCACCGATCAGGGACTTAGTATTGCACGTCAGATTGGCAGGTCACTTGCCGAAGCCGGTATTGTTGTTGTCAGCGGAATGGCAGAGGGTATTGATGCCGAGGCGCACAAGGGTGCGTTAGATGCAGGCGGAAAGACTGTTGCGGTGCTCGCAGGCAGCGTGGACGAGATTTATCCTAAGTCAAATGAGAAATTATATTATGAAATTTTGAAGAACGGAATGATTGTTTCGGAAAGACCTCCCGGAACTGTTGTGAGAAGGTATTTTTATCAGCAGCGCAACAGGATTGTTGTGGGATTATCCCATGGGACGGTTATTGTTGAAGGCAAGGAGCCGGGCGGAACCTCAATGACGGCAAGGCTGGCACTTGAAAACAACAGGGATATTTTTGCTGTGCCCGGTAATCCTATTGTGTGGCAGGCGAGTCTTCCCAATAAGCTGATTGGCGAGGGAGCAATCATTGTTGAACAGAAAGACAGCGTGGTTGAATATTATAAGGATATGAGACCCGAGTATTTTAAAAATAATAATAATAATACAGAGAAAAACAGTGAGCCCATTGAAATTCATGGGCTGAGCGATGAGGATTCCGTTATTCTGACGTATATCAGGGACAAAGCGGGAGTTGCTTCAATGGAGGAGCTTTCGGAAAATTGTGGGCTTGCGCTTAATGTTCTTGCAAGCAGGCTTACGATTCTTTGCATCAGAGGTCTTTTGCGTCAGGAAAGCGGAAACAGGTATGTGTTGACAGGCAGAATTTGAAATGGAGGGCAAAATGGCAAAAACAGTTGAAAAAGAGTCGGCAGGCAAGAAGAAAAATCTTGTTATTGTGGAGTCGCCTGCAAAGGCAAAAACCATTAAAAAGTATTTGGGTTCCAAGTATGAAGTGACAGCTTCCATGGGGCATCTGCGTGATCTTCCCAAAAGTCAGCTGGGCGTTGATATTGATAATGATTTTGAGCCGAAATATATAACCATTCGTGGAAAAGGTGATTTGATTTCAAAGCTCAAGAAGGATGCCAAAAATTCGGCAAAAGTTTTTCTGGCAACTGACCCTGACCGTGAAGGTGAAGCAATTTCGTGGCATCTTGCGGCTCTTTTGGGGATTAACCCTGATGACCAGTGCCGTATTACGTTTAACGAGATAACAAAAACGGCGGTTAAAGAGGCGGTTAATAATCCAAGGTCAATTGACGGCGATTTGGTTGATGCACAGCAGGCAAGACGTGTTCTTGACAGAATTGTTGGTTATCAGCTCAGTCCTTTGCTCTGGAAAAAAGTGAAAAAGGGCTTGAGTGCAGGCAGAGTTCAGTCTGTTGCAACAAAGCTCATTGTTGACCGTGAAAGAGAAATTGAGAGTTTTGAGGAAGAGGAATACTGGACAATTGATGTGAAGCTCACCGATGAAAAGGGCAAGAAGCCTTTTGTGGCAAAGTTCCACGGAAAAGCAAAGTCCAAAATGAAGCTTCCTGATGAAAAGACGGTAAAATCTGTTGTTGAAAAATTGAATTCTTCAACATATACGGTTGATAAAATTACAAAAAGCGAAAAAAAGAGATACACAGCACCGCCCTTCACCACCAGTACCCTTCAGCAGGAAGCGGCAAGAAAGCTGAATTTCACAACCAAGCGTACAATGGCGACGGCACAGCAGCTTTATGAAGGTATTGACATCAAGGGCAGCGGCAGTGTTGGTCTTATTACTTATATGAGAACAGACTCGCTGAGAATTTCCCTTGAGGCTCAAAGCGAGTGCAGAAAGTATATTGCAGGCAGATTCGGCTCGGATTATGTGCCCGAAAAGCCAAAGTTCTACCGTTCAAAAAAATCGGCTCAGGATGCTCATGAAGCAATTCGTCCCACTTCAATGGAGTTTGACCCCGAAAAAATCAAAACATCCCTGAAACCCGACCAGTATAAGCTGTATAAGCTTATCTGGAACCGTTTTCTTGCAAGTCAGATGTCCGATGCTGTGCTTGACACGGTTCAGGCAGATATTGTGACCGAGGATTATGTTCTGAAGGCAAGCGGTGCAAACGTGAAGTTTGACGGTTTTATGGCGATTTATGTTGAAAGTCAGGACTATGTTGAGGAAAAGGAAGGCAAGATTCCGCAGATTGAAGAAGGTCAGCAGCTTCTTGCAAAGGAAATTGAGCCAAAACAGCATTTCACTCAGCCTCCTGCAAGATATACCGAAGCATCTTTAGTCAAAAAAATGGAGGAGGACGGAATTGGCAGACCAAGTACCTATGCTCCAACCATTTCAACCATAACAAGCAGCAGAGGTTATGTTGCACGTGACGGAAAATCCTTGTATCCCACAGAGCTTGGAACAATTGTTACATCACTTATGGAGGAGCATTTCACGGATATTGTTGATGCCGAGTTCACCGCCAATATGGAAGAAAAGCTGGACAGCGTTGAAGAAGGCGACAAGGCATGGAAAGATGTTATAGGCGAGTTTTACACTCCCTTTGCCAAGACTCTTTCAGAAGCGGAGGAGGCAATCGGCAAGATTGAGGTTCAGGACGAGGTTTCGGACATTCCCTGTGACAAATGCGGAAGAATGATGGTTTACAAGCAGGGCAGATTCGGAAAGTTCCTTGCCTGCCCCGGTTATCCTGAGTGCAAAAACACCATGTCAATTGTTGAAGAAATTGACGCCCTTTGTCCCAAATGCGGCGGCAAGGTGCAGGTGAAAAAGTCCAAGAAGGGTGCAAAATATTATACCTGTGAAAAGGGTACGGATTGTTTGCTTTCGTGGGATGAACCCACAAACATGAAGTGTCCCGAATGCGGCGGTGCTATTATGAAAAAACGCCCCTTCCGCGGGAAAGGACCCATCAGGCTTGTTTGCTTCAATGAGGATTGCAAGTATGAGGAAATACCTGCAAAGGCAAAAAAGAAAAAATAGAATAAAAAAGGCACTGTCTCACATATAGCGGGACAGTGCCTTTTGGCTTATTCAATTGTTTTTCCCAAAAATGTTGCGGCAGATTCGGCAAGTTTTTGTTCTAACTCTCCAAAGTCGCCTTTTTCGGGTGAGGAAAGGAACATAACTGTTCCGATTGCGTCGCCGTCATAGATGATTGGTGCGGCAATTCCTGCCATATAGGAATCATTTCCGTCTGAAACGGAGATGTTCTTTGCTCCGTTTTTGAGCACGTAGGTGCTTTTTTGTGACATTACCTTTTCAATGTCGTCGGAGATTTTTTTGTTCATCAGTTCTTTTTTTGAAACTCCCGATACGGCAATGACAGTATCTTTGTCGGAAATGCAGGCGGGAATACCTGCGGTGTGTGCCAGGGCTTCGGCATACTGGCTTGCAAATTCCCCAAGCTCGCCAATGGGCGAATACTTTTTGAAGATTACCGTGCCGTCGCTTTCGGTGTAGATTTCAAGGGGGTCGCCTTCTTGTACCTCATTGATACATAGAAAGCGACCCGCCTACATAGTTCATATTTAACTGATTTTATTATACGCTAATCGACAATGGTTGTCAATAAAGACATAATATTTTATTTTTTAATTTTTTACCATACATATTGACAAACATCTATATATGTGCTATAATGCTATCAAATAGAAAAATATCTATGTGAGGTGATTAAGATGGATGAAAAGAAAATTGCTATTGTATTCAAGGCATTTTGTGATGAAAATAGAGTAAGAATACTTGAAATGCTGAAAACAGGTGAAAAATGTGCCTGCAAATTATTAGAAGAACTCAATGTTACCCAACCAACACTATCTCACCATATGAAGATACTTTGTGATTCAGGTATTGTAATAGGAAGAAAAGAAGGAAAATGGACTCATTACTCCATATCTCCCGAAGGTGCCCAATATGCAAAAGATTATCTGAATACGTTATCAGCAAGTAATTTGAAAGAAAAGTCGTGTTGTAAATAGTAAGGAATAATAACACGACTTACTTTAAAACTAATACATAGATACATTTCTATATTTCTATTTAAGGAGGATTTGCTATGGAAATATTACAAACAGGATGGAACTTTTTTCAAAATGAAATTATAGGTATGAGGTGGCTTAATCTCCTCATAGGTAACTTGTTAAACAGTGTTGGAATAGATACCACAGGAAGAATTGGGGGTAGCATTCAATTCTTCCTATATGACATAATCAAAATTATGGTTCTGTTAGGTGTTCTGATTTTAATTATATCCTATATTCAAAGTTTCTTCCCCCCCGAAAGAACTAAAAAGATACTTGGCAGATTTCGTGGTATAGGTGCAAATTGTATTGCAGCATTACTTGGAACAGTAACCCCATTTTGTTCCTGTTCATCAATTCCGTTATTTATAGGTTTTACTAGTGCAGGATTACCGCTTGGAGTAACATTCTCATTTCTAATATCCTCACCTATGGTCGATTTGGGTTCATTGGTTCTGCTTATGAGTATATTCGGATGGAAGGTAGCTATTATCTATGTAGTGCTCGGTTTGGTAATCTCAGTTGCAGGCGGAACTCTGATAGAGAAGCTGCATCTTGAAAATCAGGTTGAAGAATATATAAGGAATGGTAAAAATCTTAATATACCTCAGGATGAACTACATTTCAAAGACCGTATCAAATATGCTGTCGAGCAGGTAATTTCTACTGCTAAAAAGGTATTTCCTTATGTTTTGGTTGGTGTAGGTATTGGTGCTGTCATTCATAATTGGATACCAGAAGAATTTATTGTAAAACTGCTTGGGGATAATAACCCGTTTGGAGTTATAATTGCTACTATTGCAGGTGTTCCTATGTATGCTGATATATTTGGAACAATACCTATTGCCGAAGCACTGCTCGCAAAAGGAGCATTACTTGGTGTTGTGTTATCATTTATGATGGGTGTAACCACACTTTCTCTGCCGTCAATAATTATGCTACGTAAAGCAGTTAAACCTAAATTGCTTGGTATATTTGTTGCTATCTGTACTGTTGGTATTATCCTTGTTGGATATTTCTTTAATGTAATTCAAAATATTATAATATAAATTTGGAGGTATTTATTATGTCATTATTTAATTTTGGTAAGAAAGAAGAAACAAAGAAACCCGTATGTGCTTGTAATGGTAGTTGTTCTACAACGGAAGTAACAGAAATCACAAACGATTGTTGTCACGAAGCAAAAGACGGTATCTGCTGTATTAAAGTTTTGGGTGCAGGATGTGCATCTTGTCATACACAATACGTGAACACGAAGGAAGCAGTGAAAAATCTTGGTCTTAACATTGAAGTAGAGTATATTACAGATATGCAGAAGATTATAGAATATGGTGTTATGAGTATGCCTGCTCTTGTTGTGAATGATAAGGTTGTTTCTATGGGAAAAGTTCTCAAAACAAAGGAAGTTGAAGATTTATTCCATAAGTTAGGATTTTAAGGTGATAGAATGAAAAAGAAAATTGCTTTTATCTGCATACACAACTCTTGTAGAAGTCAGATTGCAGAAGCACTTGGAAAGCATTTTTTAGGTGATGAATTTGACTTTTATTCAGCAGGAACAGAAACCAAATTCAAAATCAATCAGGACGCAGTCAGGCTTGTAAAACAGATTTATGGTATAGATATGGAGCAGAAACAATATTCAAAAACAATAGATAGAATTCCTACTCCTGACATTGCTATTTCTATGGGGTGTGATGTTGGTTGCCCTTATATCAGTAAAGGATTTGATGACAATTGGGGATTGCAAGACCCAACAGGACAATCTGATGAAGTATTTATTGATATTATCAAACAAATTGAAGAAAAAATCAAAGCACTTCTTAATCAAATATCTTAAATTAAAAAACAGAGGATTGACACTATAAGTCATCCTCTGTTGAGACCGCCGAAAATTTTGTGTAAAAGTGAATAAGAAACATCCTTTCAGGCAAGTATTGGATATATAAACCAAGAAAACTTGAAAGGATGATTTTTTTATGGAATTAACCCCAAAGGAATTAATGAAGCAGTATGTAGAC
>JAZRMZ010000001.1:0-5986 GCA_045647905.1 Clostridia bacterium | reverse complement strand
TACGGTGCAATTTATTCCTATCATATGTATACAGGTGCCGGAAATGTTATAAGAAATAATGAATTCTATAATCTGGAAGGAAAGGACGCACCCAAGGGCGGCAGTACAGTAGGTGTTTACCTTGATGAACTGTCATCGGGCTTTGAGGTTACGGGCAATATATTCAGGAATGTTGACTTGCCCTTGCTCAGCAACGGCGGACGAAGAATCAAGTTTGAAAACAACATTATGATGGATATGGCGGAGAAGAACACGGGGTATTACACATATATGTATCCCTGCGGCGTGCATCAGTATTCGGATGATATGGCGTGGAACAACACTCTTTCGTTTATAGAGCTATTCCCCATTCATTCCGAGCCGTACAAGGAAATATATCCGGAGCTTGATGCTCTTGATATTGAAAGCGAAGATGCGAGATACCCTGCGGATATAAGCTACAGGAACAATATAATTCATAATCACGGAATAAACTTCTTTGATATGAGTAAAACAGACAAAACCGCAAAGTATGCAAAGAAGATTTATATTGACAATCCCGTTGATAGCAGCGGAAAGAGCCTGAATATCACATTTGCAAATAACAAGGTTATCAATGAGGATTTGGGCTTTGTGAATGAAGCAGGCGGAAACTACAATTTGATGGCAGATTCGGTTGTTTTTGAACAGATAAGCGGCTTTGAGGCAATTGATTATGACAGTATTGGTACATATAGAGACAGCTATCGTAAATAAGGGAAAATTATTAAAAACATATAAATTTAAATCAGGAAAGGAGAGATGTTAATGAACAAATTCAAAAAGTTTCTGATGTGCGGACTTTGCGTATGTCTTCTGTCACAGACGGCATTTGCCACACGGTATATGCAAAGCAAGCAAAACAATACTGATACGACAACAGAGACAACAGTCAAGACGAGTGATGCGGAAGATATTATGTCAAAGCTTCCTTTTGATGACCAGCAGGATTGGGGAAATATGTACTTCAATACAGAGCTTCCGGGTTCAAACAAAGAGCTGTTTGAGGGCTATACCTTCAACGGCAAGCAGATTGACCCACCAACCTTTGATTTGTATGACAGCTTTGCGGCAGATGAAATCAGCAATATGTCAGATGCAATTGTGGATTACCGTGGCTGGGATGCGGTTCTTGGCTCAACAACTTATAACGTGGAAGAAAAGAGCATTGATTTTGAGGTATCAAGTTCCTCAATTGCAAGTGAGAAAACCTTTGGTTATGCCACAAGAAAGTTTGGCTGTGAAACATATGAGTTTGACTTCAAAATTGAAGCTCCTGAAAAATGGAGTACAGGGTTCATAGCCTTCAGTATGCTTACAACAATGACTCAGGCACCCAACTGGCAGACGGGCGTGGGAGGATATATGGTTCTGTTCAGAGGAACAAACTATGAATTCCAGCGTTACGGTTCGGACGGTCAGTCGATTGTTAGCTCAGCGGAAACTGAAATAATGACTCCCGGCGAATGGCACAGAGTGAAGATTGATGTTGTGAAGGATGGCGACACAAAGATAATAACAACCACTGTTGACGGAAATGAGCTGTTTTCGTATACAGACGAGCTTGGTTATGAAATCCTTGATGAAGGCTACTTCAATCTCCTGTGCTGGGACGGAACAAAGCTCAGCCTGCGTGCGGTTGAGCCCACAATTACCCAAAGCGGCGGTGCGGGTGAAGCTTCGGCTACAGAGGGGGCAATTGTTCTCAAGCTTGGAAGCTCATGGGCATTTGCAGACGGAAAGGTGATTGCAATTGATGAAAATAATGCAAATGTTGCCCCGTACACCGAGTCGGACAGAACTCTTGTACCCTTGCGGTTCATTTCGGAACAGTTGGGTGCTGTTGTGTCATATGATGAGGAAAACAAAAAAGCCATTCTTGCCTTTGATGAATGTAATATGGAATTCACCGAGGGATTTGCGGAGTATAAGCTTGATGACGACTGGTTTGTGAGCGATTGCAAGACTTCCGTTCAATATGACAGAATGTTTGTGCCGGCACGCATCATTGCGGAGTCGGTGGGCAAGACGGTTGATTACCTTGACGGTTATGTTTTTATATCCGACAAGGCTCTGACAGCAGAGGAAAAGACAGAGCTGAAAGATTTGTTAAAATAAAATCGGCAACGATTAAATTTTAGGAGGAATAAAAATGTTTAAAAAAGTTTTAAGTTTTATGTTGGCTTTGGCTATGCTTGCGACACTTGTTGTTGTGCCTGTATCGGCTGAAAATGAGGGCGTCCTTGTTTTTGAAGAAGACTTTACTGATGCAACAGCATCAATTGCGAGATTTGAACAGTATGGACCAAATACGAACGGTGCAGGCGGAAGTTTTGAGGCAAAACAATTTTGGGCAACAAAGGATACTTGTGGCAACGCACTGAAATTTAACAATGCAGCAGATGGTAGTGTGCGTGACTTTACAAAAGATATGCCAAGAGCGGCAATTAAGGGCAGTAATTGGAGCGACGTTAGAATTGAAGTTGACTACACAACACAGGACGCTGGAAAGAATTCATTTGTAATGCTAAGAATGGATGAAAATTATAGTGGTGTTGCCGTTAACCTTGGTTCAGCGACCAACAACACATTGGTAAATGGTGCATATCAGATTGTGGATGGAGTGAGTGAAGGAAAATTTTTTACAGCTGTAAATGATGCTTCTTATAATAGTTGGAATATTCTTCAGTATGCAAATCTTCATGCGGTTATAGAGCTTATAGGCACAACCCTTACAAGCAAAATTTATAGCGGTGAAAATCTAATCAGCACAAATGTTGTTGAAAATCTGGTTACACCGAAAAGTGGTAAGGTAGTGTTTGCCGTAAACAATAGCGCCCATAATACCTTTGATAATATCAAAGTTTACGATCTGAATGCAACTGTTGCTCCCGAAGTTGAGATGACTCCTGCGGACGGCAGCACAAATGTTGCTGTTGACACAGATGTTGTTCTGACTTATTCAGATGATGTTGCTGATGATGTGGTAAATGCAATTACTGTATCACCTGAGGTAGCTTTCACAAAGAATTTTGATGGAAAAATAGTTACACTCAGTTTCACAAACGGACTTGAGTATAACACAACCTATACTGTTACATCAGGCGATTTTTCAGCAAGCTTTACAACAGAAATTGATATGGAAAATATTCTGTTTATGGAAGATTTCACCGATGCGGCAGCATCAATTGCGAGATTTGAACAGTATGGACCAAATGCAAACGGTGCAGGCGGAAGCTTTGAGGCAAAACCATTCTGGGCAACAAAGGATACTTGCGGCAACGCTCTGAAATTTAACAATACAGCAGACGGCAATGTTCGTGATTTTACAAAAGATATGCCGAGAGCGGCAATTAAGGACAGTAATTGGAGTGACGTAAGAGTTGAATTTGATTACACAACACAGGACACCGCAAAGAATTCTTTTGTCATGCTGAGAATGGATGATAATTACAGTGGTGTGGCTGTTAACCTTGGTGCAGCTCAAAACAATACATTGATAAATGGTGCATACCAGATAGTGGACGGAGTGAGTGAGGGCAAGTTCTTTGCAGAGGTTAACAACGCTTCTTATAATAACTGGTCTGTTCTTCAGTATGCAAACCTCCATGCAGTAATTGAAATCAAGGGTACAACTCTCACAAGCAAGATTTATAATGGTGAAAATCTAATCAGCACAAACGTTGTTGAAAATCTGGTTACACCAAGCAGCGGTAAGGTTGTGTTTGCGGTTAATCATAGTGCTCATAACACTTTTGATAATATCGTTGTTACAGATATTTCAGGCAAGTCTGCTGACACTCCTCTTTCAATCACTCCTGCGGACGGCGCTGAAAATGTAAGTGTACTTGCAGATGCGGTTTTGACTTATAAAAAGGATGTTACAGATGAATTCGTAGAAGCAGTAAGCATTTCTCCTGCTGTGGAATACAGAACTGTTGTTGATGGCAAGACATTGAAGCTTTCTTTTGCAGATGCTCTTGACTACGACACAACCTACACCATCACAGCCGGCGATGCAACAGCAACATTTACAACCGAAGCATTGTCAAACGATGTGATTTTCTCAGAAGATTTTACAGATGCAACAGCATCACTTGCAAAATTTGAACAGTATGGTCCTGCGTTGGAGGGTTATCCAATTGTTGTTGACAACTATTCGCAAAGCAGCAATGTCCTGCATTTTGACGATTTGAACGGCGGTTGGAATGCTTTGCCTCAAGGTGCAACAATTTATGATTTTACCACAGGTGCGCCAAGAGCGGCTATAAAGGATTTGCAGCTGAGTGATCTGAAGCTTGAATTTGACTATTCAACAGGCCCCGGACACCGTTCAAGTGTATTCCTTAGAATGAATAATGATGCCAACGGCTATCACGGTATTCAGATTGACCTTGGAGCAGAGACAAATCCAGATAAAGGTACTAATGGTGATATTATCAACGGATATAACCCCATATCCAACAGTACAAAAGCAGACGGCGGTATATACGCAGGAAATATTCCGAAAGGATGGTATACAATAAACTCATATGCTCTTGACTACCACTGTGAAATTGAAATTGAGGGAACAACTCTCACAGCAAAGGTGTATCAAAAGGACACTCTTCTGAGCACAAACACGGTTGACAATCTTCCTTATACAAATGCAGGAAGTATTGTGTTTGCATCAAATTATGTTCCCAATACATTTGATAACATCAAAATCACACCTTTGGGTCTGAGCTTTACACCTGATAAGATTAAGAATGTTCAGGATGTAGTTTCCATTACATTTGATGAACCTCTTGCAAACACAAACAAGTGGGATGAGCTTATTGAGGTTAAGGATGCTGACGGTAATGCTGTTGATTTCAGCACAGCACTCAATATCAACACAGGCAAGCAGGTGAAGATTACTCTTGCTGACCCCAGAGATGGTGAATATACAATTACTGTTAAAAAGGGCGTTGAGGCTCAATTGGGTTCAACAACACAGTCAGACAAGACCTTCAAGGTTCTTGTGACAATGCCGTACAGCATTACAGATTTTGCAATAGGAAATCTTGTTGCAGGAAGCAAGGTATCGGCAGAGGCAACTCTTACACAAGCCGTTGCAGATGAACAGGATTATACATTGGTTCTTGCTATTTATACAAATGAAGGTCGTCTTTATGATGTGGTATATGAACCTGTTACACTTTATGATGTGGCAGATAGCCATGATTTCTCTGTTACAAGTGATTTGGCATTACCTTCTGATATTACAGGTTACACAGCAGGGGCTTGGTTCATAGACAACCTTACAAACATCAAGCCTATGTCGGGAAAGATTACAAAATAAGTGAAAATCAAGATTCCGTGGGCGAGTCAATCGCCCACGGAAACAAAAGTTTTGATTAAAGAGGACAAAAAACGGAGGTAAACATGAGGAAATTTTTATTGGCGGCATCAATCTCGGCGGCGTTGCTTTCTGTAACTGCGGTTTGCTTTGCTGCACCTGTTGCGGTACATAACCGTGAAACGGGCAACATCGAGATTAGCGGACTTGAACAGACTTCCGTGACTGTACAGGTGCTGAATGCTGATTATATTGACGGCAGTGATGTAACAAAAGCAGATATTGTGAATATTATGCTTTTTGAAACCCACAACGGAAAGGTAACAATCCCTGTGGAAATTGAAGATGATGATATGTACACGGTAAAGGTGAATGGTCGTACAAGCGAAGAGCTGTGGCAGACCAAGCTGAAATGTTATAGCCATGATACACTTTCTTCTGTTATGACCACTCTTACGTCGGGTACAGCCGATGAGATTCTTGACTTCTTTGACGAAAAAGAGAACCGGGAAATACTGGGCGTTGATGAATCGGCATATGTATCTTTGACACCTGAAGGAAGAAAAATGTGGGCAAATTTAGTTGAGGAAGCGGCAATATCTTCAATTGGAGATTATGTGAGTGTATACGATTCACAGTTTGCTATTA